>JAAZCB010000301.1 GCA_012513545.1 Clostridiaceae bacterium | reverse complement strand
TATATAGTACCGGTATGGACACTTCCAAACCGGTACTTTTTTCCTGAAATTACTGCCTACTTAAAAACAAGATTCAATCAGAAGAAAATAGAAACACGGGGACGGTTAATGTGAAAGTTATTGATTTTCACATTAACCGTCCCTGAGTTTCAATTGTGTTTTGTTTTATTTGTATCCCCTTAAAAGCAAAGCTGAACTCGAATATCTATACATAGTAAATAAACTTATGTTTATGATATAATTTTTTCGGGAGGTTGAAATTAAAATGAAGAGGCTAAGTACAATAATAGTTATGGTGTTTGCTGTTACGATGTATCTAAATCTGCCTTTAAAGGTTCAGGCAGCAGAATTTAACTATGGAGAGGCTCTCCAAAAGTCCATATTGTTTTATGAAGCACAGCGTTCAGGTTCAATTTCTACTTCAGATATTCCTACACGTTTAACCTGGAGAGGAGACTCACAGCTGACAGATGGACAGAAAGAAGGCATTGATCTTACTGGAGGATGGGTTGATGCAGGTGACAACATTAAATTTAATATTACTGCAGGTTATACTGCAACAACACTTGCAGCCGGCGCTGTTGAGTACAGAGAAGCCTATGAGAAAAGCGGTCAGATGAAATGGCTTTTAAACCAACTCCGCTGGATCAATGATTTCTTCATCAAGTGTCATACTGCTCCAAACGTTTTTTGGGCACAGGTTGGAATGACAGCAATAGACCATAACAACTGGATACCCATAGAGAGTTCGCATATTGTTAACGACCGTAAGGCCCTTAAGCTAGATGCTTCAAATCCAGGTACTGAGGTAGCCATGGATGTTGCTGCGGCAATGGCAGCATCTTCAATTTTATTCAGATCTTCCGATCCTACCTATGCAGACACGCTTCTGACTCATGCAGAACAGCTTTATGATTTTGGTGACAAATACAGAGGAAAGTTCTCCGATACCATAGGCAAGGTTGATCCGCAGGGAGCTGCAGCGTACACTTCCCACAGCGGATTTAACGATGAACTGGTATGGGGGTCAATCTGGCTTTACAAGGGCAAGGAGGCGAAAGCTGCCGGCAGTGGAGAAAAATACCTTGCGAATGCTAAATCATATTATAATAACCTTGGTAATGAGGGCATACAAAAGGTTAAGAAGTATAAATGGGCGCACTGCTGGGATGACAAAACTTTTGGCTCCTATGTCTATATGGCAAAACTCTTTCCGGAAGACTCAAGCTACAGTGCTGATGCTGAACGCTGGTTGAACTGGTGGACAGTTGGCGGAACGGAACATGATGCCGACGGCACGAAGGCACCCTATACTCCCGGTGGTCACGCAAGAATAGACAGGTGGGGGTCAATGAGATATGCTTCTACCACTGCATTTTTTGCTTTTGTATATTCTGACTTTACAAAAGACAGTGCAATAAAAACACGTTATTACAACTTTGCTAAAAATCAGATAAACTATATACTCGGAGATAATCCAAGAAAAGCAAGCTATATAGTTGGATTCGGCAATAATTATCCTCAGCATCCGCATCACAGAACAGCTCATGGATGCTGGTCAAGCAAGATAACTGTTCCTGCTGATCACAGGCACATATTATATGGTGCACTTGTCGGAAGTCCGACTGAAAATGACGGATTTAATGATTCCATTGAGGACTATGAAGCAAACGAAGTTGCAATTGACTACAATGCCGGACTGGTTGGTGCATTGGCTAGAATGTATTCCGATTTTGGAGGCACTCCAATCCCGGACAGCCAGTTTCCACTGCCCGATAAGCCTTATGAACCAAAAGACGAATGGCCTGTGTTTGCAGGTACATACTTTGATGGCGGAAATGCAACTCAATTTACACTGACTGTTGAAAATCGTTCTGCCTGGCCTGCGAGACCATCCAATAATCTCAATGTAAGATACTTCTTTACACTTGAAGCGGATGATCCAAGTGATATATATGTTGATCCTCCAAAGGGTGTCAAGGTTAGTGGACCTACGGCCTGGGATGCATCAAAGAAGATATACTATATTACCCTTGATTTTTCAGGTGAGTGGATTTTCCCGGGATACGGGTGGGAAGTTGCAGGACCTGAAGTGAATTTCACTATCGGATCCAAATCAGCAAACTGGGATTCTTCAAATGACTGGTCAGCTCAGGATTGGGATGCAAAATATATAAATGGTACACGTTCATATGCTCCGAACATGCCGATGTATGAAGGGAACAAAAAGTTGGCAGGGAATGAGCCGGCAGGGGGCTCAACGGTTACTCCGCCTCCAAGTGCAACACCTACTATAAGTCCTTCAGGAAGTACTACTGTCGGCAAGCGTGGAGACCTGAACGGAGACAGCAAAATAAATACTACAGATTATACTCTTTTGAGAAGGTATATCCTTGGAGTTAATGTTACAATTGTAGAACCGGATCTTTCAATTTGGGATTTAAATGGAGACAGAAAAATAAACTCAACTGATTATTCAGTATTGAAGAGATACATACTTGGACTGATAACTGAATTTCCAGTTTAATGATATAAAAACTACTTTTTGATTGAAGCTGGAGGAATATATAAATTAAATGTATGGGGGAGTCTTTGTGAAGTTGGGTTGGGCAAAACGGACTTTATCAGTATTATTGGCTGTTTTTATGACCGGTATTATTGGTGCATCAGGATTAATAATGACAGGGATGCTGGAGAAAGAAGCTATTGCTGCATCGATAACACTTGGCAATTACAATATTGATTCAAGAATCAGGCTGAACTCATTAGGATTTCTGCCGGACAGTGACAAGCTGGCAACAATTGCTGCATCATGTACCAGATTTCAGCTGGCGGGAGAAAACGGTGAAGTAGTTTTAGAAGGTACAACAACCCAGAAGTATGATGCCGATACAAGTGAACAGGTTTGGATAGCGGATTTTTCATCTGTAAAAGCAGAAGGCACGTATTGCCTGGTGATACAGGGAGTTGGGAAAAGTGTAAACTTTAGAATTGCCAGGAATGTATACAATGAAGCATATAAGACAGCTATGCTCGGAATGTATTTAATGCGCTGCGGTACCAGTGTATCTGCTACTTATAATGGAACAACCTTTTCACATGCAGCCTGCCACACCAACGATGCATATACAGATTACATAAACAACCAGCACATGATAAAAGACGGAAAAAAAGGATGGCATGATGCCGGTGACTACAACAAATATGTAGTAAATGCCGGTGTTACCGTTGGTGCGATGTTTATGGCATGGGAGCAGTTTGAGGACAGAATAAAGTCAATGCAGTTGATTATGCCTGAAAGCTCCAATTCGATGCCGGATTTTCTTGATGAGATGAAATGGGAAATTGATTGGCTCTTTACCATGCAGTACCTTGATGGAAGCGGTAAGGTTAGCCACAAATTAACAACCAAAGATTTCGGCGACTTTATCCCACCAGAAAACGAAACTGCTGAGAGATATTATACTCCGTGGGGTTCTGCTGCAACAGCCGATTTTGTTGCCATGATGGCTATGGCATCAAGAATCTTCAGACCTTATGATGCTGAATACGCAAACAAATGCATTGAAGCTGCAAAAGTCAGTTATGCTTGTCTTAAGGCAAATCCCGGCAATGTTAAACCCAACCAGAGCGGCTTTTCGACAGGAGGATACGATTCAGACGATACTGATGACAGATTGTGGGCAGCCGCAGAGATGTGGGAGACTCTTGGAGAAAGCAGTTATCTGTCAGATTTTGAGACCATTGCCAGCAAGCAATCCAAGAAGATTGATATAGACTTTGACTGGGCTAACGTAAAGAATCTTGGTATGTATACCTACCTGCTGTCTGAAAGGACTGGCAAGAATCAGAGCTTGTATAACACCATCAGAACTGAACTTATATCGGCAGCAGATTCGGCTGTTGGTACAAGAAATTCACACGGGTACGGCAGACCTCTGGGAACCTCATATTACTGGGGATGCAATGGATCTGTAGCAAGACAGACTATGCTGCTTCAAATTGCAAACAAAATTTCTCCTAAAGAAGAGTATATTAATACTGCTTTGGATGCTATTGGACATTTGTTTGGGAGAAACTATTACGGAAGGTCCTATGTTACAGGTCTTGGAGTTAATCCTCCCATGAAACCGCATGACAGGCGTTCTGGTGGTGACAATATTGTTGAACCATGGCCCGGATGTCTGGTTGGTGGAGGACACACATCAAAAGGCTGGAAGGATGATCAGGATGATTATGAAACCAACGAAATAGCTATAAACTGGAGTGGTGCATTTATATATGCTCTTGCAGGCTTTGTAGACAACGGTCAGATAATACCGTCCCCTTCAATAAGCCCGTCGCCCTCCCAAGGACAGAACTATATTCCCGGAGATATAAATGGCAACGGCAAGGTTGATTCAACCGACTATGCATTACTGAGAAGATTGCTGTTAAGAATTATTTTAGCTGAGGATTTAGATTATGAATATGTTGAAGAGGCATCGGATGTAAATAGAGACGGAAAGATAAATTCAACTGACTACGCTGCTCTAAAGAGAATAATTCTTGGTTTATAGTAATAATATTAGATATAAGCAGGGTATTTTTAAAGGAGTATCGTTAGCTGTTTTGAATCAGCTGTGATACTCCTTTTTTGATTTCAAAAAACTTCAAAAACTTTTTCGAAACTTGATTTTTTATTCCTTAATGGTAAAATTAAATTAATATTAAGTAAGAGGAGCGTAAGTAATTGGAAATTTTAATGCTGTTGCTTACTATTTGCTATACAGGATTAATGGCCTGTTCTCTGATAACAGCATTATCAAGAGGGGTAAGGGATATACCGTTTGAATTAAGCTGGATGCTTGAAAGTACACCGGCTTTGTACAATTATGTATTATTTGTGATTAACGCATTTACATGTCTTTTGATAGTTTCGCTGCTGTGTCGTTCTTCAAACCATATTGTGATGTCACTTGAAATACTTTATTTGTTCAGTATTATGATACCTGTCCTTTTTCATTTCATAAAAGATACAAAAATCTCCGAGTGAAAATATAAGCACTGAAAAAGTCGTTATTAGCCATATGTATAAAGATACTGGTGCCCCGTTACAGAATTTTACTGTAAGAAGCATGCGTGGCACAAACAGAGGAAGTGCATTTTTAACATTATGATAGATTGAAAATTACTAATGTTTAAAAGCACTGGCTTAATTATTGCTTAAAACATATTTTCAAGGAGGTTTTTATGTTTAAAAAACTTAAAAATATTAAAAATTTCAGAAAAAAACTAAGAGAAAAAGACTTGTTCAGGTTTGATATAAAAACTACCAGACCCTTAATTGACAGAATAAATGCACTTAACTTCGAAACGCTTGGCAATGAAGAGTTTGAAGAGATGTCAAGGAAGCTTGCATGTGAATGGAAAGGTGAAATCCAGCAAGAGGACCTTCTGGTAAAAGCCTTCGCTCTTGCAAAGGAGGCAGCAAAGCGGGTGCTTGGCGTATGCCCATATGATGTTCAGCTTATGGCAGGAATTGCGATGCTCAATGGAAATGTAGCACAGATGCAAACAGGAGAAGGAAAAACACTTGCTGCGGTTTTTCCTGCGTATTTAAATGCACTCTCAGGAAAAGGAGTGCATATACTGACTTTTAATGATTATCTTGCCAAAAGGGATTCTGAGTGGATGGGCCCGGTATATGATTTACTTGGCCTTACAGTTGGGTATATCAACGAGGGTATGACGCAGGAACAGCGCAAAAGAGCATATCAGTGCGATATTACTTATGCTACTGCAAAGGAAGCAGGATTCGATTTTTTACGGGGCTTTCTGTCAATGAAGAAAGAGGAACTGACTCAGAGAGAGTTTAATGTGGCTATTATCGATGAAGCAGACTCAATTCTTATAGACGAAGGAAGAATACCGCTTGTAATAGCTGGAGACGTAGGAGGAGCAGAATCAGAAGCCCGTAGGGCGTCAGACATTGTACGCAGCTTGAGAAGAGGAATTCATTATGCGAAAGATGAGTATGAAAGAAATGTCTATTTGACTGATAGGGGAGTTGAAGTGGTTGAGAATATGTTGGAATGCGGAAATTTATATGACGAGGAGAATCTAGAACTGCTTACAGGCATAAATAGTGCACTTCATGCCCATGTGCTCTTAAAAAGGAATGTTGATTACATTGTGCGAAACGGTATTGTAGAACTTGTTGACGAGTTTACAGGAAGGGTGGCTGAAAACAGGAAATGGCCGGATGGACTGCAGAATGCAATTGAGGCAAAAGAAGGACTGACAGGGAGAAATACCGGTCAGATAATGTATTCGATAACAATGCAGAACTTCATACGACAATATCCCAAAATCTGCGGAATGACTGGTACTGCTTATTCTGCAGCTGAAGAATTCAGGGATTTTTACGGCATAGGTGTTGCAATTATTCCTACACACCGTCCATGTATAAGAGTTGATGAACCGGATGTTGTTTTTACCCATAAGGAAGCCAAGTATAAGGCACTGGTAAAAGAAATCTTAAGAGTGCATAAAACCGGCAGGCCGATACTGATTGGTACGTGCAGTGTTGACGAATCGGAACGCATCTTTTCAGAATTAAAGGAGGCAGGTGTAAACTGTCAGGTGCTGAATGTAAAGAACGATGAATTGGAGGCAGCAATAATTGAAAGGGCGGGAACTTTTGGTGCAGTGACTGTTTCAACCAATATGGCTGGACGTGGAACAGACATCAAATTGGGTATGGGAGACGGAGATGAGCATTATAAAGTTGCAGTGCTCGGAGGTTTGTATGTAATAGGTACAAACCGGCACGAGAGCATAAGGATTGACAACCAGCTACGAGGAAGGGCAGGGAGGCAGGGAGATCCAGGTTCAACACGTTTTTTTATAAGTCTTGAGGATGATCTTCTTGTTAAGTACAAAATTACATCTTTAATTCCTGAGAAATTTTATCCTAAAAAGCAGGATACTCCTTTAAACGACCCCATGATAGAAAGTGAGATAGCCAGGGCGCAGAGAATTATTGAGGGGCAGAATTTTGATACAAGAAAAGCCTTATGCAAATATTCAATAATCTTAGATGAGCAGCGCCGG
>JAAZCB010000300.1 GCA_012513545.1 Clostridiaceae bacterium | reverse complement strand
TCACTAGTGTCCGGTTAAAAATTCCATAATGATAATTGGTTTTCATCGGACAGGTTATTGACTAAGTTTTTATTATTAAAGAGTTCTTTGATAGGGGTCTTTTCAAACAGAGTAAGACCCAATGTTTGAGCGAATGTGTATAGCGTTATCGCCAAATCGAGCTTTTTCTTTGCGATAGCAATCAATAAATATGTACAGGTTGCTATCCATATCTGACATGCCACGGCGTTCTGGCTTGTTCCATAGAATGCCTTGATATGCAAGTGTTGTTTAATCCATTTGAAGAAGAGTTCGATTTTCCAACGTTCCCGGTACAGCTCTGCAATTGATAAGGCAGGAAGATCAAAATCGTTCGTCATAAAGGGGTAAACGGTATTTTTGGCATAGTCTTCGTAAATGACCAACCGGAATTCATCGGGATAAGATTTAGAGGATTTATATCCGGTCAATTTAACTATCTGGTCACTTATCAAGCCTGTATCTTTGTCAACTTCTGACGAAGAAATGACTTCACATCTTAGGTTATCCTTAGCTCTCATTACAAAGTAGGCACGAGCCTGATGGAAATGGTTATACAAGCGGTAAAAATCAATGTATCCCTTATCCATAACATAGTAAGATCCGGGCTCTATAGGCATCACATCCAGCAGGTTGACGTCATGAACAGAACCCTCGGTAATGTCAATGAACACAGGAATAGATCCACGGAGATCCAACAAGGTATGCATCTTTACTGCACCCTTTTGATGATGGAATTTTGCCCAGGGATACAGACTAAGACACAAGTCTATGGTTGTGCTATCAAAGGCATAGACCATATTGTCAAGATCGACCCTGAAGTCGTTATCATTAATATAGAGGGGTCTTGCTTGTTTGATCAGGACTTGAGCGAAGTCAGCATAAATGCGCCAGTTCCTTTTCTCGTTTGCATCAGCAAGAGTAGATCTGGAAACTGGTTTGCTGAAACCGGAGTGATACAATTTGCCAGAGAAAGCGGTCAGGCAGTTCTCAATATCACGGAGACTTTCCCTGCCAGTGAGTTGAGCAAAACTCATGACAAGAAAATGCTCCCGGCAAGTAAGTTTTCTTACTCGGTAGTCTCCCTTGTAATGGTCAACACTCTTCTGAAACTCGTATTCTGGCATAAATGTCATCAATTGTGCAAAGACGGTTTTACCTATATGCATTTTCGCTCAAATAAATAGAAGAGCGAAAATATAATTTCAAATCGTCAAATTTTTTAACCGCTGTATCATGTTGTATATAAATGCATTAAATGCCTTTAGGCAAATCTTAACCGGACACTAGTGATTACTTATATTAAAACGTCTCAAGGATGGCTCTATTTGACCGTTATTATTGACCTTTACGACAGGAAAGTTATCGGCTGGTCATTCAGCAGATCTTTAAAAGCTGCTTTTACAACCATTCCGGCGTGGAAGATGGCTGTCGGGAATCGAATCTTTACGGGTAAGCTTATTTTCCATTCTGACAGAGGTATTCAATATGCCTGTCATGAGTTTACAAATTGCCTCTCCTCGTACAGACTTGTCGAAAGGAGCATGAGTAGAAAAGGAGATTGCTGGGATAATGCTGTAGCTGAAAGCTTCTTTAAAACACTGAAAGTCGAACATATTTATCATCACAGTTATAAAACTTTCAAAGAAGCTGAACTATCTGTATTTGAATTTATTGAAGCATGGTATAACGTTAACCGTATCCACACTACAATAAAAACATCAATCAGAAATAAAAAAGAGAAATTTATAAATCAATTAGTGGCTTAATTAATTGTCTGGTTTTTTGTTGCAGGTTACATAAGAATTAAAATATTGTTTTGCATTTTCAGATGTAAAATCAGCAGCAGCCTTTTTCGAGTTATTCGAAAAATGTTGTAGCATTTTCTTGTCATTTTTTAGCTCCTCAATAAACTGAACTATTTCATCAAGCTCGTCCTGCCTGAAACACATTCCGTTCTTATACTTTTTAATGTGTGAAGCTAGTTCTGTATCCGGAGGTGAAATTGCCAGTATAGGTACTCCAACTGCCTGAATATTGTAGATTTTACTTGGAAGACTTACATGAGCAACTTTTTCATCAAGAATTACTACACCGAGGTCTGCAGCTGCCAAAGAATATACCAATACTTCATCAGGTTGAAATGGCAAGATTTCACAATTTGATAATTTATACTTCTTAATAAGATCCTGGATTTTCTTTACTTTCTCTCCACGACCGATAATAAGAAAATAATAGCCATTAAATTCTTTCATCCTATTGGCTAATTCTACAATTATTTCAACATTGTGTGTGTAACCAATATTACCTGAATATTGAATTATAAACTTGTCTTCTATCCCACGGTTATTCAGCCATGGATTATCATTTTTGTCAACAGGTGCTGCTTTTATTAATCCTGTCCACAGTGGAATTATTGTTATTCTTTCTCTGGTAATATATGACTCAAGTAATTTAGCCATACCTTCTCCAATAGTAAATACTTGGTGAGCTTTACTAAATAACTTTCTGTTCCATTTTTGCCAAAACCTGTATAGAATATTACTTTCCTTAACTTTGTAAATCTTCAAAACATCCGGATAAACATCCATAATGATTACAGAGAATTTATTAGGCAAAATAAGCGAAAGCAGATATGCCAAAGGAGGAACAGTCCAATAGAATATTTCATACTTGCGAAATCTGGATACTAAGAGGAAAAATATCTGCAAAGTTCCAACCAACCAGGAGATTAACTTCTTCACAGGACTGCCCCTGTTATATTTTATAATTTTTAACCATTTTACCTTTTCTTTGAGCCTGACATCCTGCAACCTTATATTCCCAGCTATTAAAGCAACCTTATCATAATTATCGGCAAATTCATTTATAATATCAACAGCAAGATAGCCTGCTGACTGGATAACAAATACAATTTTCAGATTTTTTTTATTTTCCTCTGCCATTTGTTCTTGCATTATTTCTTTGATCTTCTATCCATTTATAAGTTTTTTCGATGCCAGTTTTTAGCGATTGCGATGGAGCCCAGTAAAGCTTTTCCTTAATAAGTGTGTTATCTGAATTTCTGCCTCTAACTCCAAGAGGACCTTTAATATGCTTTAATTTTATATTCTTGCCTGCTACCTCAGCAGTAAGTAAAGCCAATTGATTTATGGTTACCATTTCTTCAGATCCTATATTGACAGGTCCTGAAAATTCAGATTCCATTAATCTTCTTATACCCTCTATGCATTCGTCAATATACAGGAATGATCGGGTTTGTTTTCCATCGCCCCATATTTCTATTACCTCTCCATCTTTCACATCAGCTACTTTACGACATATCGCTGCAGGAGCTTTTTCACGGCCACCATACCAAGTACCCTGGGGACCAAAGATATTATGAAACCTCGCAACCCTTACTTTAATTCCATAATTCCTGTTAAATGAGAAATATAGTCTTTCACTGAATAGTTTCTCCCATCCATATTCACTGTCAGGGGCAGCTGGATAGGCCGAATCTTCCGAACATTTCGGATTTTCAGGATCCCTTTGATTATATTCGGGATATATACAAGCAGAAGATGAATAGAATATCTTATCTGTGTTATGCCTGACTGCATAAAAAAGCATGTTCAGGTTGATGGATGCAGAATTATGCATAACATCAGCATCGTGTTCACCTGTGAAAATATAGCCGGCTCCACCCATATCGGCTGCAAGCTGGTAGATCTCATCGAAATGCCTGTCAAAAAGACTGTTACAAAACACCGGATCACGCAGATCACCTATTATAAAATCATCAGCAGACATATTGCCAAATTCATTTTCTTTAAGATCAACACCTCTTATCCAGAAGCCTTCCTTTTTCAGTCTGTTAACAAGATGACCTCCAATGAAGCCTCCTGCACCACATACTAAGACACTTTTTCCCATATCAATTTATTTAACTTATGATTAATGTTATGTTAATAGCAGATTCACTTTTCAATTTAAGATTAAAGTTTAAAAAAAGTAGTCCGGAAAATATCAGGACAAAAAAACAATTACTACTATAATAATAATTGAGGACATTAATTTCGGCTAAAGATGGTTCTGAAGATAATCCGGATATCACCAAAAAAAGTTCGGTTATAGTAATATGAGAGGTTAAGTCGGACTTTATCAGGCCAGAGCACCTCATCATTGTATTTTTGCGGATCATGGACTGAGGACAGAAGCTCTTCTTCATTTGCATATTTCAATGTTGCCGGGCCCGTAATACCCGGCCGGACTTCAAGGATCCTCTTTTCCTCTCCAATAAGCTTATCTGTATACTCAGGTACGTCCGGACGAGGACCAACAAAACTCATGTCTCCTTTCAAAACATTCCATAACTCAGGTAATTCATCTAATTTATGTTTACGGAGTTTGGCTCCCAATGGGGTAATACGGGATTCTCCCTTTAAAGAAACAAAAGATCCACCATGATTAACTATCATTGTCCGGAACTTATAGATATTAAATATTTTTCCATTTATGCCTGTCCGCTTCTGAATGAAGAATATAGGCCCTGGCATGTTAATCCTGATCAGAATGGCAATAATTGTAAAGACCGGGCTAAGCAGAATCAATCCAAAAAAAGAAGCAATAATATCAAAAATTCTCTTAGCTAACATGCTGCTGGTTCCTGGATCTCTCCTTAATGCTTTTTCGTAGATTTCATATCCTCTATCACAAACTCCACAAGCATATAGTTGTTATTCAATTCCTTAATAACCTTATATGCAGGGTTTTTTGCATGTGCACGCATTACGGCAATGTTGTCTCTGGAAATTGTTGATAAACATCTGAAGTTCATTGACCATGCTGTTTTATACAAAATATCATTCATTACAGTACCTATTCCCTTACCTCTGTATTCCTTATCAATAAGTCTACCAACAAAGCACTGCCTGTTGATAAAAAACCTGAGAAAAAAGTAACCTATAATTTTTTCTTTATCAAACGTCCCCATCATAAGAAAGGAGCAGTTTTTTAATTGCTTTCTAATTGAAACAATGTCAAAATCATGAGGATGAAAATATTCAAGATCTGATGGATTTTGCATCTTAATAAGATTATGCAGTGAATCTGCATCTGACAAAGTAAGCTTTCGATAGTAAAATGGCTGTAAGCTGTTTTTATCAAATACTGTTGTTAGAACCTTATCCAGTTTCGACTTATAAATCATAAAAAAAACAATTGCATTCACACCTTCTATCATTTTCCATAAAAAGTAAATATGATGTTTAATAAAGATCAGTATCTTTTCCATTATAAGTATCTTTCTAATTCTTCCTTAAGACCTTTTTTTACTGGAAGCTGCCAGAGAAGCTTACACCAATTGTGATTACCTTCAATAAGTTCAGGACCATGTTGTGTAATAGCAATATCCCAGCCAACTGATTTGTTTTCAGGACAAAAAACAGCTGCTTGTTTTATCATTTCAAGTACTTTCTCCCAATGCGGGACTCTGAATCCTAATATTGATTGATTTGTTACAGGATGAATAATGCTATCAGATTTAGTTATATCACTATATACCCCAGGTCCATTTACAATTCCACTTTTCATTTCAATAGGTGCAGCCAGGTTCCCGGCTGCCATATTATCAACAGTAGAGTTCACAGATATTCTTAATCTGGCTCCGAGGAAATCTACATTATTATTATTCAATTGAGTAAAGATACGTACCGTATTTAGTCCTGAATGTGATAATTTCATCAGAGATGGATGTTGCACAACATATTCTTCAACCAGATCATACCCTTTGACTTTCATCCTGTTTAAAAGCTTTTCAGGTGAAAAATCTTCACACCTGATAACTTCTACTTGAGCTCCAACCTGACCTTTTGATCCTTTCAGTACTAATCTCTCCGATTCGTTTTGCATTAGGTGTAGTAAAATTCCACTATTTGTTTTTAACTTTCCTATATCTGCAAAATCCCTTTTAACGAAGGAAGAAAATCTATTTAAAAAACTAATCTTATTCTCCAGTACTTCGCGAGCCCCCTTAGGATTCATACGCACCTGATATTCATACATAAAACCTGTTCCTGCCCATTTATTGCGTTCAAAAGCGTTTAATCTGTAAAAACGAAAATAAAAATAATCAAGGATCGATATATTATACCTGAAGGAAGAATGAATTATGTCAAGACATAGAAATAATGAGGATTTATTACATTCATTTTTAGCTGTCTTTAAGAATTTTATAAATTTCCTTTTATCCAATTCTTTAAGGTAATATACAAAATATAAAATGCGTCTTAAATTCATATTATTCAAACAATTATCAGGAATGCTAATCAGAAGTAATCATACTTATAAAAATACCTTTTCAGGATTCTCTATGCTTTATAAAGTGACTTAATTTACCTTTCTCATATAATCAAGAGCGTCGCCTGAGCACATAAATTCTACATCAGGCCACTTCCTTACGATAGCCTTTAAGAGTTTTTTTAATTCACTCAATCCAAAATTTCTGTTAACCGGGTCTATCCCACCGGAAAAATTAACACGATGAGTACTAATAATTGCCGGTTTGCCCCACCTGAAAGCAACACCTATCTGCCTCATTGTCTGATCAATGCCCTTATAGCCAATATCACTTGGTTCAAAAGCGCAATTCCGGGTATAATAAGTTAAACCTGCCGGCCCCTTCTGTCCGGAAACAAAATGCCTGTATTTTAATCTTCCTCCTGAAATCGGATAAGGCATTGTATGACTCACATACAGAAACTTAATTCCGGATAAAGCCACAACAGCATCAAAATCAGGATGAAAAATCCCATTAGATGGTATAAAAACCCGAGGAGAAAAGTGAAAAATTTCCCTAAATAAACTAATACTTTCCTTAATTGCATTAACAAGAGGCGGTTTATGCTCCTCTGAAGTAAAAAAGAATTCAGCCCGAAACTCTCTTTCAGAAGGTAATAAACCAGGAATATTCAGTGAAACAAAACCATTCTCAAATGCAAATAAAAGATCTTTATTCCCTTCTCTTAACTTTTGCATCCACAAATACACCGTGATATGTTCACGACCATGCAGTTCTGGAACAAATATACCATTATCAATTCCCTCTTTCCATAATTTAAATACATCATTGTTGGGATAATAATTCCGAAGCGTATCAGTAAACTTTTCGTAATGGTACTCAAGAAATCCATTTGACTTAATTTTTTGAAAATCCGGATTAGCCATATTTGTAACCGCAGTCATAACAGAAGGTTTATTTTTTTTATCCTTAACACTATTCAGAACATCAAAAAGCTGCTCAAGGTCATCACTGGTTTCAAGGGTATCATATCTATTAAACCTCCCTTCTCCTACCTTCAAACCAGAAGAAAGCAATCGTTCATAAGCACCCTTTGATGGCATTCTGATGCCTCCCCAGTCATCACACTCAATGACAACGATTTTCTTCTTAGTGTGCCAGCCTGGTATGTTTTTAATATTTACTGCCAAATGTTGAATTAATCCTGAGTAGAACATTAAAGGTGGTCTATAAAAAAATCTTTAAAAACTGATCGGCAGCTCTTTTTAGACGTTGGGTATAACCCTCATAAAATATACCTTTAAAATTTCTTTCGGGGAAATTATCCAGAATTGTTGCCAGCTCTATTGGATTATATGGATCAAAAAATATTCCACTTTCGCCAAGTTGTTCGATATTTACTGGTAAGTTTGAAGCTACAACAGGAACCTGAAGAGAAATTGCGTCTTCAATAACCGTGCTCCAGCCTTCAAATAAAGTCGGTTGAATTACTGCCTGAGAATACTTCATCAACAATAATTGTTCATTCCTAGGAATAACTCCCAAATAGCTGATCTGGTCATGAAGTTTATTTCTGTTAATTAGCTGATGCAGTTCTGTCAGGTAAGCCGAATTTGATTTTTCGGGTAACCTTCCGGTAAAAGTAAAGTGAATTTTAGTTCCCTTCTTTCTTAATATTGACAATGCCTGTAGAAGCACTTTGTGGTTTTTATGTTTGTAAAACTGATTTGAAACCATGAAGTATTTTAACGGTAAGCTATATTTATATCTGATCTCTTCAATACTCATGCCTGATATGTTACCTATTACTGAGGCGAAATGAAAAACATGGACATCAAGGTTATTTCTGATTCTGAAGAACTTATTAAAATCTTTAGCCACCTCGTTACTTGATACCACCAGGTCATTTGAGTTTTTCAGAATGAATCTTATCCTTAATGTTCTCTCAAGAACTTTCCGCTTTGTAAAAAACTCAGGATAGTATATATGCTGCAGATCAGCATACCATGAGACCAATTTAGTTTTCGAATTTGTTCTGACCGGAAAATCGTGCAAAGGATACAGCCCGTCAAGATCGTAGCTACTTAAAATATCATTTACAAACACATTTCTACCTGAAGCCCAGGATCTTAAATATCCTTTAAAGACAGAAGGAAAGTGCCACTTTACTGATTTAAGATATGGATAATTGAGTTCATCTATATACATCTTTAAAGCAGGGTTGTAGAATACTGTTAACTCAGGTTTTTTAACATCATCAAGGAAGTTTAACATTTTAATTACGTTAATAATATAATTTACCCCCCCCATCCATGATGAACTAAAATTAAATATTATACCTATTTTGATCCTTTTATTATCCATTGGATTAGCGATCATACTTTATTTTTCTTGATAGAATCTTTTTTTCATTTGGATAGTTCCATGCATCCCATGGGAAATGCTCTCCATTTTCCCATTTGGTCCATCGCTCAAGATCGGATTTAAGCATAATTTCTGCCAATTGGTCGAAATTAGTTTTCGGTTTCCATCCAAGTTTAGCCATACTATTATTGTAATTTCCTTTAAGATAACGAACATCAAGGGGTCTCTTAAACCTTTCATCAATTTTTACATGATCCTCCCATTTAAGACCTACTTTTGTGAATGTTATTTCCAAAAGTTCTTTTATAGAATGTGTTTCATTGGTTGCTACTACATAATCATCCGGTTCATTTTGCTGCAATATCAACCACATAGCCTCAATGTATTCTGGAGCATAACCCCAATCACGTTTCGCATCAATATTCCCAAGTTCAATATAATCTTCAAGTCCAAGACTTATTTTTGCAACAGCATTCGTTATTTTACGGGTTACGAATTCTAATCCTCTGATCGGACTCTCATGGTTAAAAAGAATACCATTACAGGCAAATAATCCATACCCTTTCCTGTATATCTTAACCATATTATGAGCATACAATTTTGCAGCAGCATAAGGGCTCGAGGGGTTGAAAACAGTCTCTTCTGATTGCTCAGTGAAAAGATTATCTCCAAACATCTCGCTTGTGGATGCCTGGTAGAATTTCACATTTGGGGCAATATTTCTTATTGCTTCGAGAAATTTCACTACTCCCAGTCCGGTAATTTCGGCAGAAGCCAGAGGTTGCTCAAATGATGCTCCAACATAACTCTGGGCTGCCAGATTATAAATCTCTTCAGGTACTGAGATTTTTATTGATTCAATTATTGAAAAACTGTCTAATAAATCCACTGGTAATAATTCTATCTCTTCAAAAATACCCAGGTATTGTAGTCTCCAGAAATTTGGAGTAGAAAGTCTTCTGTATGTTCCAAAAACCTTATACCCCTTCTTTAAAAGAAATTGAGCCAGATATGCACCATCCTGACCAGTTATCCCTGTTATTAATGCTCTTTTCATTTTAAAACATTTTAATATTAAACCCGAATAATGCAAAAATTTTCATTCTATTGCAAGAAAACCATTATACCGCCTTATGTAAGTTTATGATCACCCTACGGCACAATTTAATTTTATCCACTGAGAATAGAGAGACAAACCAGCTTCAAGAGAAAAGCTATTTGTATAACCAAAGTTTTTAAGTTTACTTATATCGGCTTCCCAGTTAACCGGATCACCTTTTCTTCCTTCATTGGAAAACGAATAAACTACTTCATTCCAAAAAAAGCTGAAGAAAATTGAGACAGCATCCTTAATCAAAATTCCCTTACCGTTAGCAATATTAATTATATCTGCTTTAAAGTCGGAATTTTGAGATACTATTTCAATTGCTTTTACCAGGTCAAGAATATAAATAAAATCTCTGGATTCGAAACCAGTTCCATATAGTAGAAATGGTTTACCTGTCTGCGCTTTTAAATATAAATCCCAGAATAACTGCTTTTTGAGTCCATCACCATATGCTGAGAAAATTCGCAAAGAGCAGGTATGAATACCATATAATTCATAAAACTCTTTACAAATCTGTTCTGAATGCATTTTATGAAATCCATACGGGGAAAGTGGATCAAGCATCGAATCCTCCCTGATAGGTAAAATTTTAGGATCCCCATATACTGCAGCGCTTGAAAGATTTATAAATTTGCAGTTCGGCTGATATCTCATTATAGCGACAAGAATTTTAAAAACATTTACACTATTTAAAAAATAATCCTTCCCGGGGTCTTGTAATGATTCGGGAACACTTGCAGCACCCGAGCAATTTATACATATGTCAAATATTACATGCTCAAAAATTGAATAATAATTATCACTTGAATCACCAATATGGAAATACCTCTTATGGTGAGTGTTATCAGCTAAAATGTCAGCACCCCACACTTCATGCCCCTTACCTTCCAGATAAATGGCAAGGTTATTACCAATAAACCCTTTTGAACCGAAAATCAGAACCTTCATTATTTTATTTCTACAATGAACCTAATTTCACAGAGCTTTGACTTCTTATATCTTCTGAGTCAGCAATAAACGTGTAAAAATCTTCACAAATTTTTTCAGATGAGAATTTCTTAATACTTTCTCTTGCATTTGATCCAAGCTTTTTTCTCAGACTTTCATTTTCCATCAACTGAGCAAGCTTAGCCTGAAAGAGAGAGTAATTATGTAGTGGTATCAGATATCCATCGTGTCCATCAGTAATCATTTCTGAAGGTCCTGCAACACAGTCAAAGGCTATTACCGGTAATCCGGCTGCCATGGCTTCTCCAATAACATTTGGAAAACCTTCTGAAGCAGATGTAAAAGCAAAAATTGAGCAACTAATATAAAGTTCTTCGACATTTTCATACTTTCCGGTAAAAACAACTTTGTTTTCAATATTAAGATCTTTAGCAAGATTCTTTAATCTCTCCATATTTTGTTGGTTGAGGTGGTCATAACCAACGATTATCAATTTCCATTCAGGCTGATTAATCTTTGCAAACATTTCTATCAGCTTATCTTGGTTCTTGGACCTTATTAAACGACCTACCATTAAAATCTTTTTTTCTCTATTTAAAGCAATATTAATCTCATTGACATATCTAATCGGATTGCCAATAACAGAAATGTTTTTATGCTTGTTTTTTGAAAGGAATATCTCTTTTGCTTTTTCAGTTTGAAATATCAAGCCCTTTGCCCTGGGATAGAGTAAGTGTCGAAGTCTGTCATGAAACCAGCCCAGGCTTTTATCAGGCTGGCTCCGGTCAGAGACAAATACGGGAAATTTCAGACCAAGAGTTGAAATTAAAACGAAGTTATTCCAATATTCACCAAAACTTAAAACAGAGTACGGAGAAATTCGTTTTAAAGTTTTTCTGAGATAAATCATTGTCTTCAATGTGAACAATAATCTTTTTCTATTATCGAATATAAAAGGAGGTTTTATAATCATCATATTATCAGGAACTTTAAAAAACAATTCAGGCTTTATACCATACAATACCAAAAACACCATAAGATCAGGTATTTTGCATAAATATGAGGCTAATTCGCTCATCACCCTTTCCATCCCACCAGCCTGGAGTGATGGAATTACAAGACAAATCCTTTTACTATTCATTATAGCTAAGTCGCTACACTAAATCTACCTGCCACTAAGGTTCTAAGATTTACCTTTCCCATTGTATCTGAAATACTAATTATGGACTGCAAGTCATCCAATAAATGAAAATAACTAATCCTCATCTAACCTATATGTTTCTTAAGTCTTACAGCAGAATAAATTTGATCCTTTTTCATTTTAGTCTAATGCAGCAATCTCTTATTGCCTTAATTTCATTAATGCTTCTTTAGTATTTCGTAATACAAATTCTCCAGGACTTAACACCAATCCATTTGCCAAATCTTTAATGCTGTACCAGAAAGCAAGTTAGAACATGCGATTTGATTGCATCCTCCTTCTGATGATATATAGGCCACGCCTCAATGTCATTCTTACTCATTCGAAATGATTGTTCTACGCGCAATAAATGATGATATCTTTCAATAACCGGTTGTGCAGGAAGTTGAGACTCAGGCAAATTAGTGCAGTACCCTTTTATTCACAGTAGTAATCTCCTTTTTTTCGATCAGCGCAGTGTTAAGCTTTATTTCTTCTTTGGATACCCTTTTGATAAACCTTGCCTTTGCACTTTACGATTGTTTTGCGACCAGATCTTCTGCCTTCTGAACTAACTTGTTCAGTTCATTTAACTCCTTCTTGTAGCGTGAGGCGGAGAAGTCACATATCAAGTCGCCATGTCTTGAATGCAATCTTGTCATAGCTCCATTCACTTCGCCTAAAGCGCCGTGGACTTGCTTTACTGTATCCAGACTAATATTGACCAGCCGGGCACCTACAATATATGATAAACCTTTCTCTCTTAGTTCGTACAGCTTGTAATCATCAAGCATGGCAGCATCTGCCAATATTATGGGTTTGCTTCCGGGATGTTTGGCAATAAAACCTTCAACTACCTGTAGCATGGTCTTGCCCTCGAAAGTCTTGCCTGCAAATACATCATAAGTACCAAATAATCTTTTTAAGAATATTTTTAAACAGCTTTTATCTTCTACTTTAAAATACAATGAGATGGCCTAAGTAGTATTTCTAAAAACGTAAATTTTAGGATGATCGAGATTGATATTTCATTTACTTTTCAATTTCCATCATAAGAATAAACTTTTTATCCCATTGATAAATGGAACTGAATCTTTATAGAGTGCAACTGATATTGGATTACCAATAAATGTCATGATACTATAAAAGTCCATGCCCATTCTTATTGTTACAATGCAAAAAAACAAAAGCAAAGGGATGGATAATAGCTTGATTACAATCAAACCCTTAATTTTGGGGAAGGTCGAGATAAAAATAATGAAAATAGCTAACATAAAAGTATTAGCCAATATAATAAATCTAGTACCAGTGGGTACCTGGCTGGCAATATTTGCAAACCCATATAGTAAAAGAGAATAACAAAATAAAGTCATTAGTTTCTTCTTGGTTTTAAGATATTGCCTGCAAGTAAAATAGATAAACATTGTTATAATATATACAACCCATTGTATAGACTCATAAGAGAAGGGGACATACCAATTGACAGATTGTCTTTCTAATCTGACTGCCTCAGCATATTCAATGTTTGTATATCCTGATACTCTTGATTGAAAAATATCAGGAAGAAATGATAAAAAAGACTGTACTGATTGTATATTTACTTCTTTTATTAATGATGTCAATAAAAAGAAAATCAAGTAAATATTAAGTTTGTTTTTTAATAAAATAAATACAAATAAACTAACTAATGGAAATAGAAATGAAAAATGAAAAAGAACAGAGACTCCTGCCCATAATAATCCCTTAAAGTTATCTTCTAAAAGATAGCGCAACCCTCCATACAGAAAAATCTGAGCAGCAGCATTCATTCTGAATCCATTAATATTCCAAATAGAATTACATAATGAAAAAGTCAGTATAAAAAGTATTACCACTATAGACATATTACCTTTTACATGGTCAAGAACCAGCCAGATATTTCTTGAGTAAAAGTATCCAAAGACCAAACCAAATACGGCAAATAGTATATTCGGACTATCAGTAAATCGCGAAACTAAATAAGTAATTAGCGGCGAAGCAATGTCAACATAATTTGAACTTTCAGAATAAAAAGAACTCCATAATTCTGATAATGTCAAATCACTATGGGCAAATTGTAAAAAAGTTCTTGCATATCTATCTGAATCGGCACCACCTACGTCAGAAATAATGAAAGTATATCCGAAAAAAATACAAAATAACCATAAAATATTTTTTGCCCATATCTCCTTATAATTCCTAAATGCAATAAAAAGAGATGCTACCGGCCAGATGAAAAATAATAATAGTGAACTTTTCTTAAAAGATGAACTCCAATTAACTGAATTGGAATATATGGACTGCATTTTTATGCGGTTATTATTTAGCAAGGCTTACTTATATCCGACAATTCAAAAAAACTTGCAGCAACAACCTCAATTTTATAATTGTTATTATTAACTCTCCGCCTATTTTCATAATTACCTGAAAGAAATTTAATGACTGCTGCTTTATCTATTAAATTACTACAAATATTCAGGATTGGCCTGCCTGTGAATGAGTAGTCAATAAGCTTACTTGGGAATGCCGTATTTACTGATTGACAATCATAAATAGTATCTACATTGACAAGAAAATCACATTTACTTAATTCATATAAGAGCTGTAATCTAGGCAAGTATTCTTTTATCTCCAGATGTTCTTTAAAACAGGACTTATATTTTATAAAATAATCAGTTTGTCTGGTATACACAACAAACTTATATTCACTTTTTATTTCTTTCAGAAATTCAAAGAACAAATTGAGGTCCCGGATTCCGGGTATAATCGAGCCTGCAAATGCAAAAGTAGGGACTTTGTTATTCACTACTTCTGATAATTTAATTTCTTCAATTTTGAATCCCTGGGGAATAACAACCAATTTCTCATGAAATTCCGGATAGAATTTATCTCTTAAAGTATCGAATGGTATTGTGATGTAATCACACTTTCTTGAGTGCCACTTTTCAATATATTTAAAATAGAAGAATTTTTTAAAGCTGTCTGTTGTACAACCCATGTACGGGTCACCACAATCCGCTATCCATGTCTTAGCTATCCTGTTATTAACTGTCCTGGCTTTTGCCACTCCCCAGTGGATCGGGTAAGGCACAGCAATAGAAATCAGCAGATCAAATCCCTTTTCTAGTTTTAAATGCCTTGAAACTAGAAACATCAATTCAATATCAGGGTATTCAAACAGCAAACTAAGCATCCTTCTTATTCCACGTCTGAATAATAACTGTAACCGGCCACCCTTAAGCTTAATATCAGGGAACCTCAAGTCTCCAAGGTTCTTAATTATCAGTTTGTTTTCTTTAGCATAATCAGAGTAATCGTATCCTTTGAAAGGAATTAATACAACAACCTCATGTCCCCTCCTGGCAAATTCTTTTGCTAATTCGGTTGTACGAAAAGCACGAGGTGATATCTGTGGATAGAAAGAGGCAGAAACTATTAAAATTCGTTTTCTATCCATAAATCCATCGTAAAATGCTGAATAATCATACTATATATTTTTCAATTCTAAACTTTGGAAGTGATGTATCACTTTTAATTGCCTGCAAATTATTCTCAACTTGACTTGGATATTCCATATGTCAAATAATTAATAACTTCCGCCTTTGCCTGACGGTTGATAAATCAATCTTAGCACCCATTTTCAAATAAAAATCATGTGTAAAGTAATCCATTGCTCCAGGTGTAAATGTCAGTTCTCCAAAATATACTTTATTATTTACTTCATATAAATCGACCCTAACCTGAGGAAATGGCTTTGACAATATCCTGCAAATTTTTATCATTTCACTTAAGCACTTTGGTTTCGGTATTTGGTGGGCTAAATCGATCATTTCGGGATCGCGAACAATTTCCGGACGTAGCCTCCAGCCCAGATCAAAAGGTTGTGTCCGCTTCGTAACCTTCGATTCTTTAAAATTTGATCCACCTACTTTGTTTTTCCTATCATAATACACCTTAAGAATCTCCGGTTCTCCATGGAAACAAAAAAACTTATAATCAATAATTGAACTAGACAAAGCTTCATTATATCCATCAAATAATAATTCTTCAGCAATAATTTTTCTTTCAATATTCCACATATGTGGTTGAAATGAGATCAAGCTATCCCTTACTTTTAACCAATTCTTTAACAAATCCTTTATTCTATTTTCATCTATTGTTCTTTTATCATAAACCAAGACATTCGTTCCACAGCCATTATTCGTTTTTAATATAAAACTATTTGGCAAAACACTGAAGTCAATTTCTTCTGCTTTTCCCCACACACCATACAGGTCTACCAGGATATGCTCTAATCCACACTCTTCTACATATCTTCGAACTTTGTATTTATCAGCAAGCATAGTCCAGGAAGATGTATCAGAGTATATTTTTAGCCATTGAACTTTTTCATTATAGTCTTGGGGATTCTTAAGGTTAAGCTTTCTATTAGTGACCTTTTTATAATAGTATTTTGCATAGCAGGCAGGTAGTAAGACCACCCATACGTTTTGGACCGGCCTTGAAATTATCCCAATACCTTTAAGAGCTGCTTTAAGTAGCTTTTTGTACAGAAAAATCCCTGATCTAATTACTAAAGGCTTTATTTTTGAAAAAATGATTATTGGTCCGGCTAAATTCATATTTATTATCAATTATTATCACGGTTTTGTGTTTTAAGCTCTAAGACGTGCCTTATAGCAAAGTATAAAGAGTCGTTTTTTAACAAAATTAGTTGCCAGAGGTTACGATGATTAATTTTTTTCTTCATCAGCAGTGAAAAATTCATTCGTAAAAAAGTTTTAAATTTTCCATCAATAGGAATTAACGGACATAAAGAAATTGCAAGTGCGTTTTTAATTCTATCATAAACCTGAATATTCATTTTGTTATGTTCATTGGTGTAGCAATCACCAAGCAGTTGATTAAGTTTTCCCAGGTCAATCTGTTTATCCTTTGGTGCAAGGTGTACCTGGCCATCCTTTTTATAATGAAAGATAGGTTTAAACGTTGGTTCACTTCCTTTTTTCAATTCGAGCCATGTTGAGAAAGAGCTATCCTCATTATTTACATATCTTTTAGTGTCAAAGTAAAAATTACCTAAACTATAGAATATCCAGGACTTCCCGTATTTTTCATAACCTTGAGGCACATGCGGATGTGACCCAATGACAATATCAGCACCAAGATCGCAGAAATGTTTATACCTTAACCGCCATCCATATTGTGGTAAAGAAAAATGCTCTAAGCCTGCATGGGAGAAAACAATAACAAAGTCGCATTCATTCTTCAAACGAATAATGTTCTTGTCAATATTGAAATGATTTATCCATGCATAGCCGGCTTCATGGAAATTCCCCATGTAGTCGAAAACACCAAATTGTGCTTCACAACCGTTGATCAAGCCAACTTTTAATCCATTAAGATCCTTTATTAAAGGTTGATAAGCAGATTCTTCGTCAAGTCCTGCCCCAATTGTATCCAAACCTGTTTCTTTTGCCATACTTAGAGTAGCCTTTAATGCTTCTTTCCCAAAATCTAACATATGATTATTAGCCAGGAGCAAAAGGTTAAATCCCTGTTTTTTCAATCCTGATAATGTTTCTTGTCTTTGATTATAATGAACTCCAGGCGTTGGTTGCATTTCACCATAACCAGACACAGGAGCTTCAAAATTACACACCGAATAATCAGCAGAGGTTATAATGTCAGCTAATTCTTCTGAACACACTTTGCCATTAACCTTTTCTTTATTAAGAATATCTCCACAAATAAATAATGAAACAGATCTGCAAGAGTCGGGATTTCCATCCATGATAAGAAGTGTTAATTTATATATAAGGATTTAATTATAGTTTAACATTTTCTTTTTAATCCCTTGATTTTCTCGTCAATGATGTCTACAATAAATTTGAACTCAGGGATTCGAAAAAATTTAGATAAAAAAATTGTTAAAATTATCCCAAGACATATTTGTATTATCAATATGATTATGGGCTTGGCATGAAGAAAAAAATCGAGAAAAAATAGACAGCTACCTATAAAAATTGCAATAATAAAACCTGGCATCAAGTCTTTGAGTTGCCTCCCAACAGGATAACCTACAATTCTGCCTGAATAAAATGCTTTAATCAAATACTCAATAGCACTTGCGGCTATCATTGCAATTATCATAATTTTAATCCCATAAATAATTCCAAGTATAATTGCCGGAACTGAAAGCATTTTAGTTACAATCTGAAGCTTAAGAAACATCCTGCTTTTACCATAAACAAAAAGAAGAGTCCTGGTCATAACATGGAGTGGATAAAATATCCCAACAAAGCAAAGAAGCTGGAGATATGCAATAGAATCAATCCATTTTTCTCCTATTAAGGTCAGGATTAATGGCTCAGCGCTTGCTGCTATGCTTATTAATAGAATTGAAGTGATAAACATGATGCTTGTAAGAATCTTTTTATAATTAACGGATAAGCTGTCAGACTCGTTCTGAAGTTTAGCTAATACCGGAAATGAAACCCTTCCGGCAACTTCGCTAATATTTACTGCAATCATGTTTTTAAACATATCTGCTCTGGAATAAAGACCAAGGTCTCTTGCAGAAAAGAATTTTGCAATAACAAGATTATATATATTATAGTAAACCTTGTCTAATATGGCGCTAATTAACAGGTTCGATCCAAAACCGAACATTTGTTTAAAGCTTGTCCAGCTGAATTTCAGTATTGGCTTCCAACGGTTTTGATACCACAATAAAGCAGATTTAAAACCATGGAAGGCGATTGTTTTAAAAACGAGGCTCCATACTCCATAGCCATTATAAGCTAGAGAAATTCCAAGTACGCCTGAAATTAGTGTTGAAGATATAGTTATTTGAGTTTGTCTTTTAAAGTTGATTTCCTTTGTCAGAATAGTGGTCTGAATAAGAGTAGCCGCATCAATAACGATGATTAAACCTATAACCCTTGTAATTTTTGTCAATTGTGGCTCCTTAAAGAAAGCGCTGATAAATGGTGCAGTAAAAAAAAGAATAAAATAGAGCAATACTCCAATAACCAGGTTAAAATAAAAAACAGTTGAAAAATCAGTTTCCGTGCAGTCCTGTTTGCGAATTAATGCCTGACTAAAACCACTATTAATAAAAGGTTGAGTTAACACTATAAAAATGGTTACCATCCCCACTAGTCCATATTCTCTTGGACTAAGTAATCGAGCCAGTATAATGCCCACCACAAAAACAATTGCCTTATCAATAATATCCCCAGAGAAACTCCAGGTCAATCCGCTAACTGTTTTTTGTTTAAGTGAGGTCATTATTTAGTTAAAGACATTCCGGTTCAAAGTGATTTCCACTTAGTTGATCCTTATTAAAAAGCTCTTATAGCTCTTACGGCACATGGAGTGTTTTTTCTGATATTGAAAAAAGAACCTTCAGCCATATTCATCCCCCATGCAGAGACACTGCTGAATTCAGTGGAACTCCAGTATACAGTATTGGCAAAACCTCCCACAACGTCTTTTCTCAAAAAAAGATACGTCAATTCAAGTCTGGATGGCAGATACCAGTCTCCATAATTCAGTCCGTTAACGGTTATTGAATAATCAGCACTTAATTTTGAAGCAAAAGTTCCAACAGGGTTATCATTTGTCTGCCGGGCAATTATCAGCGCTGTGTTCATCTCACCTTTTCCAATACCGTTACCGGTGGTGTTTGTATATCTTTCAACACCGTTATGCCACTGAATAGACCGGTCCTGGTCAGCAAGAGATGCTATCAGCCCATGTTTCCCGTAATCATAAGTATAGAACACTATCCCTCCTCCGTAATATTCACCTACAAAATGAGTCTTTTCGCTTATTGTATAAGGATCAGAATCAGTTCCTGTCCCGCTTAAAATAATGCCACTACCTGCCGAAATATTTATTTCACCGGTTCCACTGCTTCCACCCGAACCTGCTGTCTTTGCATACAGTGCATAAGGAACACTGAGGAACTGACTTATTCCCATTTCAACATAAGAGCTGCCACCGTCCCTGTCAAGCTCAACCTTAAGGAAATATGCATCAACACCCCAGGGTATATTGGCAAATACTCCGGACAACATAGATCCATTGCCAATAATGAGAGATACCTGTCCCAGCTGATTTGTTGTTGTATTATGAGTCTCACTGTAAACGACTGTGCCTGCCACATTGCCACGGATGATACTGAAACGGAAAGAAACAGACTGATTTGTGAGCGGATCGCCGGTATTATCACGAACTATTGCGCTATAGTTGAAACCTTCAGGTGCCTGGGCATAGGCGGAAAATGAGAATAACAGAATAACTATAAGTAAGAATGTCTTAATGACAACAGTCTTCGAAAGCATGGGGCAGGGAGCTCGAAGCGGAACAAAGTGAAGGGAAGATTCCGCGTTAGCGGAAAGGGACAGAGAGCTGAACAAAGTGAAGCGAAGATCCCGCGTTAATGGAAGGGGGGCAGATGAATGAGGACAGGGAGAATGAAGAAGACAAAGCATGTTGGGATTAGTTTTATTTATGATCGGGAAATAACAGAGATGAGTTCTTAAATGTATCAATCCTGTAAATTTTGTTTTCAGATATGCTCAATGAACTTCTCATAATGAATTGAGAACCCTGATGATCCTCTCTGCAGTATGACCATCCCATAATTCGGGAATCCCTCCTTTTTTCCATTCTCCTGCAAACAACCTGCGCATAACAGGTGCTATAGCAGCCGGATCAGTGCCGATTAATTCGTTTGTCCCGGCAGTGACTGTCTCGGGTCGTTCTGTTGTATCCCTCAGTGTTATGCAGGGAATACCCATTACTGTTGTCTCTTCAGTGATTCCTCCGGAATCTGTTATAACAGCTTTTGACTTTTCAACAAGATAATTAAACTCAAGATAGCCAAGAGGTTCTGTTAAGTACAGGTTTTTCACAGGCTTAACACTGTCTGGTTTGGAAGAGAGTGAGAGTGTATCAGAAAAATGACTAATATCATTTAATCCAAAACCTGAAATAATCTTAGCTGTGCGGGGATGGACAGGGAAAATAACCGGAATACCCTCCGAAGTGTTGATTATTGCATACAGCAGGTCTTTTAATTTTGCTTCCTCATCAACATTAGAAGGTCTGTGAAGGGTCAGAACCAGATAACCCTGATCTTTCAGTTGCAGTTCATCAAAAAAAACAGGTTTACGAAACCTCTTTCTGTTGGTCATAAGAGTGTCTATCATCACATTTCCTACAAAAAAGATCCTCCTGTCAGGAACTCCCAGCTTTTTTAAATTTTTGTTTGCTGTCTCACTTGTGGTAAAGAAATAATCAGTGAGGCAGTCGGTGACCATCCTGTTGATCTCTTCCGGCATTGTTAGATCATAAGAACGTATGCCCGCCTCAACATGAGCTACTTTTGTATTTAATTTTTTAGCAACGATCGAACAGGCCATTGTTGAAGTAACATCACCTACAACCATTACAATATCCGCGGGATTGGCAGATAATTCCTTTTCAAAGGCTACCATGATCGAAGCTGTCTGTTCAGCCTGGGTTCCACCATTGCATCCAAGATTAACATGAGGTTCAGGAATGTTGAGATCTTCAAAAAAAGAATCACTCATATTCCTGTCATAATGCTGTCCTGTGTGAACAAGTCTGTAGCTAATCTTATTATGACTGACATCCGTATTTTTGATCGCATGAATAATGGGTGCGATCTTCATAAAATTTGGACGGGCACCGGCTATCAGTGTTATATTCATATATAAATGTATTCGCTAATTATAGAAAACTAAGAAAAAAATTCAGGGCGCAGAGCTCAGGGCACAGAGCACAAAGATGGGTTATCGTCAAAAAGCAGAGCCTGTTGAGGGTGTCTCAAAAGGACACCTTCTTTTTTTTTATTAATGTTCATTTCTTTTTGTTCGTCCAAAAAGAAACGAACCAAAGAAAAAGGGCGCCGGAAATGATAACTTCAGCCTTTTTTGGCAAAATGCCTTAGGCTTCACGCGCCCAAAAAAG
>JAAZCB010000299.1 GCA_012513545.1 Clostridiaceae bacterium | reverse complement strand
CAAAATCCAATATAAAGGTGCGTTTCTCATATGGCGGTGATATTCTATTTAAACGTGATATTGTCTGTACTGCATTCACGCCTTTCAATTTCTTCATTATATACATCGCACATAGTTTATCTTGGTCATAGCCTGTCTGATACTTATCAGCCACTAGCAAAACTTGATAATCATCAGTATCAAATTTTTTAGGGAGGTCTTTTTCTAACAATCCCTCATTCATATATACTTCTGAGTATTCAGTATCGTCTCCCTTTATTTTCACTTTACCGGAGAAAGCCACTAAGGCATGTATATTATTATATCCTTTCTTAATTATGTACTCTTCAAATGCTATCCTATATTTCACCGCTTCTTCGCGCGAACCTGTAATTACCATTGCTTTAGCATGCCCACCAAGCTCTTGCATTACAGTAGTTCGAAAATGTTCGATAATAACTTCAATTCTTTGTGCAATATTGATATCGTGTAAGATTGCAAATCTTGCAATCTTTCGCTTTGCTTTCTTTGTTTTATATTTTGGATTATCTTCAATTGCCTTATTTATTTTATAGAAAGTCTCATACTCCGTATAGTTCTGTAAAACATCAATAATGTATCCTTCCTCAATGGCCTGTTTCATGGAGTAGATATGAAATGCTTCTCTTTGTCCTTTTGTACTAATTCGGCCAAAGAACTGTATTGTAGTTGGCTTCGGCGTAGCAGTGAAAGCAAACATCGATACATTTTCTTGCTTGCCATTTCGCTTTATTTCATCTACTATTATTTCTTCCATATCCTCACTTGCATCATCACCTGACGAAAGCGCTTTTGTTACAGCCGCAATATTTTTCCCAGCTGTAGATGAATGCGCTTCGTCAATAATAACTGCAAATTTTTTTTCTTTTAGGTTTGCAACACTGTCAACAATATACGGGAACTTCTGTATTGTGGTTGCGATAATCTTTGTATTACTATCTATTGCTTTTGCCAAGTCTGCCGAATTACAATTATCATCCATTACCTTTATTAGTCCCGAACTATGTTCCAAATCCGTAATGGCTTTTTGTAAAAGCCTATCAACAACAACTCTGTCAGTCATTATTATTACATTATCAAAAATCACTTTATCATTGGCATCATGGAATGATGCCAATCTGTGAGCAAGCCAAGCAATAGTCTTGGTTTTCCCTGAACCAGCACTATGCTGTATTAAATAGTTTTGCGAAGTGTGATTTTCTTTTACATCGGCTAATACTTTTCGCATAACATCCAACTGATGATACCGAGGGAATATTAGCTTTTCTGTTCTTTTTTTCTTGCCATTATCGTTTGTCTCCTCGTTTGTTTCTACGAACACAAACCTGCTAATAAGGTCGATGATTGTTTCTTTTTTTAGTATATCCTCCCACATATACGAAACGCTGTATTTATCCTCATAGATGGGATTCCCTTTCCCTGAAGAGACTCCAGTTCCATTACCTAAATTAAAAGGCTTAAAAACTGTTTTTTTGCCTTCTAACCTAGTTGT
>JAAZCB010000298.1 GCA_012513545.1 Clostridiaceae bacterium | reverse complement strand
ATAACAGATGGTTTAGTGGCTTACTATCCTATGAATGGCAATGCAAATGATTCAAGCGGTAATAATAATGGTATTGTTCATGGAGCCACGCCATCGGTCGATAGATTTGGTGATACAGTTGGTTCGTATATATTTGATGGGATGGATGATTACATAGAAATTGCAAATACACCTGATTTAAATGGTAATAGAGGGACAATATGTTTTTGGGCTAGAATTCCATATACAGATGAATCTATTAGTAGAGCAATTTTATCAAAAGCAGATACCGCCCGATATGGATATGTTTTAAGCGTGACAGAAACGCATTATTATTGGTGGAATACAAGAACAACAGACACAGTTGGATGGCTTGAGTCGGGTTCAGACATAGGTGCTGACTTTTGGACGGAGGATTGGTATTTTTTTATAGCAATAACTTTTACGGAAAACGAAACAGCCTATTATTTCGAAGGGGAGCTAAGAAAGCGGGAAACCTATACTCCTGATTATCTATTTAATAACAATAGTCATGACTTATACATTGGTAAAAGCCTGGTCAGTTATTATCAAAATTTCAGGGGGGAGATAGATGATTTGCTTATCTATGATCGTGCATTAACTGAATCTGAGATATTACAACTATTTAATTGGCAACTTGATTAATTAATAGTCTAAATATTAATAACTTATAAACTCTTAAAATAAAATTTGAATAATGCACTGCGTACAACAAGCGGTATAATTAATAAGGGTGTTGGTAGTGTTCGTAGGTTATCACACGCATTAATGTTCACTCACGGTGGATATGAACGCAAGCCGCCCTACCTTACTAATCATACCGCCGACCGTTGTAAGCAATTGCATCTCAAGGTACCGGAAGCGGTTTCAATAAAAAGTTTTAATTTTACATAGATTAATAAAGACACCATGTCCACAAAAGAATTGAAAGATATGATTTCCAGGGTTCTGGATGACATTCCGGAAGATGTTCTTGTGGATGTTCTTGAGTACTTAAAATCATTGACTAATAAGTCTGGTGATACAGTAAGGTTGACCCAAAACCTCAGACAAATCCTGGATGAGGACAAACATCTATTAGAACAATTGGCCAAATGATTTCCATTTCGGATGCCATTATTATTCAGAGTATACTTATTGACAAGTTTGGAGGCACTTCCGGGATACGGGACCGGAACATGCTGGAGTCAGCACTTATGAGGCCATACCAGACCTTTGACGGCAAAGAGTTATATGATACACCTGAGAAGAAGGCAGCGGCAATCCTTGAAAGTCTGGTGACAAACCATCCGTTTATTGATGGAAATAAGAGGTTTGGATATGTGGCTATGAGATTGCTTTTAATGGAATCGGAACTTGACATAAGAGCCACCCAACAGGAGAAATATGATTTAGTGATGAGTGTTGCAAAGGGTGATTACAAATATGACGATATTCAAAATTGGATCCTGAAACATATAAGAAATAAATAGCAACTGCTTACAACAAGCGGTATAGTGCATAGGCTGGGTATCTGGCACGGTGGATATGACCGCAGGCCGCTTTTCTGATACGTTCTAATCAAACACAGTGCGCTGCAACGCCTACGACACCATACCGGCGATACGTTGGGCAGCATTTGCTCGAAAAATAAAAAAAGTCTTTTTTTAGTAAGTTGGCAAACATCTGCCGGCTCACGATTATGGTGACGATGGATCTTTGAAGTGGGTGCCAGAATGAGGAGTGCAGTT
>JAAZCB010000297.1 GCA_012513545.1 Clostridiaceae bacterium | reverse complement strand
TTCTATATTTTTTATTATAGCGCATAATTTGACAGTTGCGCCCTTGAAAGCAGGCATGCCTTCTATCAAGTCCATGCCTGCTCCAATGCCTTGCAATTTCAGGCTTTCCAGTGGCCTCGTTGCATTTCGTGTCTAACACCACCTTTTTAGTCCCCCTGCTTCTGAATGCTCCCAGAGTTGTTGACGGATCAACTATAGCTATATACTGATCAATTATATTCGCAATAAACCTCCCAATATCTAAACATCTCAAAACTAATATAACCCTTGAATTTTCCAGGGAATTATTACCCATACGCCTTCATTATCAGGTGGAATAGCCGATCCTCCGGTTTCATTCTGATAATTCAATCCAAACTCAAGGGGTTCATTATGAATTTTGTCATTCATTTCCCACTCAACATTAACTAATACTCTTTTAAGAGCAATAGCACGATCTTCTACTTCTACAAGTTCAAATCCCTTATACTCTTTATCCTGAAACAGCAACCTACATTCTTTAGGTCTTTTATTTTTATTTCCCTCATATCTGAATAGATAATCAAAGTAGAGTGCAAGTTTGCCATAATTTTTCTTTTGCCACAATTCAAAGGCTTCTATAAGATATTGGATGTATGGATAATTACAATAATCTTGTGAATATCCTGTTCTCGGGATATCTTCTCCTATGATAATCTCTTTCTGTTCCCAACTTTGTATCTTTTCTTTCACTTCATTGTTCTTTTTTATTACACTAACTATTTCTTTCCATGATGCTGGTTCCAATGACTTCTCATACTTTTCTTTTCTCTTAACTTCGTTTTTTTTATTAATCATCCAATCATGGATAGCAAATAGTAACACAATACATTTACACGAGACAGCTTCATTTGCGTAATTCAAGTCCCTACCATGCAGGATCCCATTTCTGTATGGTAAAAATATCGGATCAATATTTGTCTTTTTTCTGCTTTTACTATATATTTCTTTAAGCTTTTGTACGCTGTTACTCGAACCAACCAAACAGTCCCAAGCATCAACATCCGTTCCCTCTGCAAAGAACCCTTGATTTTTTGTATAGTCGTTTACCGCACCATCTGCAATCATTAGGAATTGCGGCACACTTGCATGGTATCTTTCAGAAATATGATCATCAAATGCTTTTTTTATATTATCGTATCTTATTGAAAGTTCTTCATTACCGTTTTTTAATTGATATAATACCTGTCCAACTTCTGTCTTATAATAATCTATCAATACTTTTTCTGCATTTTCATTGTCACTGTTCTCAAATTCCCGGATTGCTTTTTCAATTAGTTTTGAGTCAATTGAGTCATACAGCACCCAACCATTATCAGAGAAATATTCATTGAATTTTTCTGCGTTCTCAATTAACTCAGCTATGTTGGTTTCCATTTCCTTAAGCCGCTGTCTTGCTTCTTTTCCTGCGACTAATGAAATTGGCCTCATGGCTTTTATATCATCATACATTTTCTTATAACTTGGCATTTCATCTAATATCTTTTTCAAATTACTATCACCTACCCCCACATCTCATATCATTCGCTTAGGATGAACTACCAGCAAAATTCAATCCAATAAAACCTACATTAACTTGTGAATGTCAACGAATAAGTTTACCAGGTAATAAATCTCTAATTAAGGTATTTATAGCATAATTTGTAAGCTTGCTCGGAAAAATTGAACTATTCTACCCTTTCTCTCCGCCCCTGTCACCGCCGGGATATAATTGATGCAAAAAGCCGGGTGGAAATTGATTGAGTATATCTCCATCAGTAGTTTGGCGGCTTGTTAAATACAGAAATCAATGCAATTTATGGTCAAAGCCAATTTGTATACCACAATCATTATTGAAATGAGAATTAAAACGGAATGAAATCAACTCCTTACTATGGCTCTTGCTGATTGTTTCCATTGCCTTGCTCTTATTTAGATATGCCTCATGCACTTTGTAGAGTCCG
>JAAZCB010000296.1 GCA_012513545.1 Clostridiaceae bacterium | reverse complement strand
GGATAATGACAAAGGGAATGTTGTTTAAAAAAGCAGTATGAGCTACTGCGGCGCCTTCCATTTCAACACATAAGGGTTTGCACTTTTTGATTATAGCATTTTTTATGTTTTTTGATGCAACAAAAATATCGCCGGTTGCTATTCTTCCGGTTGTAATAGTCTGTTTAAAACCGCCTGACTGGTATGCTTTAACCGCCAGTTCTATCAGGTGTTTATCGGCTAGAAAAATTGAGGTGTCCATTCCAGGGATGGTACAATCAGGGTATCCGAAACCGGTTACATCAAAATCATGATACAAAGTGTCGGTAGATATGACAATATCAAGAACCTGAAGACCAGAGGAAAGGGAGCCTGCAATACCTGTATTGATAATAAAATCTACCGAAAAAACTGATACAAGTATCTGCGCGCTGACAGCTGCATTTACCTTGCCTATACCGCACTGGACGAGAATTACATTACATCCTGCTATTTGACCCTCATAAAACGTATTTTTTCCTATTGTTTTTTCAATAACTTCACCTGAAACCCTCATAGCATTTAATAAAAGTGTGATTTCAACTTTCATGGCACCTATAATACCAGCTTTCTTCATGGTTACCTCCAAATTCTCTTTTGACATTTTATACTAAACTGTAAAATAACGTGATTTTTTCACTTTTTTGTAAAAAAATGCATAAAAACGCAACAAATGCGATAAAGAGCATTGACTTTTTATACCTAATATAATAGTTTATCCGTGTACAGCAAAAAACGTCAGAAAAAAAGGGCCGCTTTCCCTCCTCCTTTGGCGGCCCTTTTTTACGCTCTTTTCAAGTTTCGCAAGCACTAAATTCTTCAATAGTTTTCATATAAATATCTGCATCATAAAAAAAGGATCCAATATGCTGAGCCTTATATACAATAAGCAGCTTTTTCGGCTCTCCTGCACAGGCATACAAGGTTTGCGCCATTTCGACAGGAACCATTGAATCACATTCACCATGGAAGAAAAGAACCGGAACAGAGGCGGAGGGAAGAGTTTTTCGTTTTTCAAGCGCCTTCTTTGGCGAGTGGGATCCGAAGAAAAAACCCTGCAGCATGAAATTGCTCAACGATAGAAATTTTAGAAGTATAAATTTTATATACTTTTGAAAGCCTCTTCCGGGGAATATTGAGCTGAGGTGCTGTTTCATCTGTTCTGTATAATCAGAAAAACAGCTGTCGCTCACAGCAAGGCATACAGCCTTTGACGGGAACTCTGATAAGGATAAGGATCTTATGACAGCCGAAGAACCCATTGAAACACCATGCAGAATTATACGGGCGCTTTCTCCCAATATTTTCTGCAGCTGTGCAATCCAAAGAAGCAAGTCATCTGCATCTTTATAGCCCATGGCTATATATTCACCTCCGCTTAAACCGTGCCCTCTTAAGTCGACTGATAATACTGAAAAACCTCTGCGGTGGTAATCCTCTGCAAGATACGCCATACCTGCTGCAGAATCCATGAAACCGTGTAAGAGGATGACTGCATCCGAGCTGAATGAATCTTCAGAACGCCAAAAATAACCGCAAAGGTGAGTGTTGTCTTTCGCCTTGATCTCAATTTTTTCTGCCGGATACGACGGCCATCTTTTTTTTGCTGCCAACAGGGGTGTCATAATAACCGGATCAAGGACATGAGCAGTGAGCTTGGAACTGACTCCCGGAATTTCTGAAGTTTCGCTGCCTGTGTTTGCCGATGTATCAACAGGT
>JAAZCB010000295.1 GCA_012513545.1 Clostridiaceae bacterium | reverse complement strand
CTATAGGACCATTAATTGAAGCTATAAACAGGTTAGGTGCCCAGGCTTATTCTACCAGAAACAACGGTATTCCGCCTGTAGTTGTAAAAGGAAGGATCGAAGGTGGGGTAACTGAACTGGACTCGGTTACTTCTCAATATCTTTCATCGATATTAATAAATGCTCCTCTTTTTGATAAAGACACAGAAGTATTACTTACCAGACTTTATGAAGTTCCTTATGTGGAAATCACAATGTGGTGGCTTGACAAGCAAGGAATTGAATACAAAAATAACGACTTTAAGTCTTTCCACATAAAAGGCGGTCAGAGCTATAAACCTCTTGATACAAGAATTCCAGGAGATTTTTCGTCAGCTACCTTTTTTGCTGTTCAGGCAGCCATTTCAGGCGAGGAATTGATTTTGAATAATCTTGATATGTCGGATCCCCAGGGAGACAAACTGGTTCTATCAATATTAGAGGATATGGGGGCAAGTATTAATGTCGGGAAAGACAGTGTTGTCATAAAGGGCAAAGGTTTGAAGGGTAGAGAAATTGATATGAATTCCATACCTGACGCGCTTCCTGCTATGGCAGTTGCAGGTTGTTTTGCCGAGGGGGAAACCAGGCTTGTGAATGTGACACAGGCAAGACTTAAAGAAACCGACAGGATTATGGTTATGTGCCGTGAGTTAGGCAAAATGGGGGCAGACATAAGGGAATTAGAGGATGGACTTGTAATCAGAAGAAGCAAGCTTAAAGGGTGTCGTGTTAACGGATGCAGCGACCATCGGGTTGTTATGGCTTTGGCTGTTGCGGGTTTAAATATCGAGAATAAAACAATTATTGACACTGCAGAAGCAGTCAATGTTACTTTTCCGGAATTCGTCAGCATTATGTCTGAATGTGGTGGAGATATTGCTTTTTTTGAAGAGTAAAATAAGTATTTTTTTATTGTATTCTATATTATAATGTTAATAGAAATTAAAATATGTATAAGGGATCCACGGAAATTGTAATTTAATAAGTTGATCTAACCTGTATGGCTTATTTTTGTAGGGAGCTAATACCTGTTACGGGCCATAAATTATATAAAAGGGGAATATTAAATGAAAGATGAAATTACCGTTTTAATTGCCGATGATAATACTGAATTTTCTGATTTGTTAAAGGATTACATGGGGCAATATGAGGATATAAGCGTAGTAGGTATTGCGACTGATGGATTACAAGCTTTGGAGATGATTGTTAGTAAAGAGCCTGAGGTTGTGGTTCTTGATATAATTATGCCTAACCTTGATGGAATTGGAGTTTTAGAGAAGCTATCAATGATGCAACTGGAGCGCAGGCCGCTATTTATAATGTTATCAGCTATCGGACAGGATGTGTTTATTCAGAAAGCTGTTTCACTTGGAGCGGAATATTACATAATAAAGCCTTTTGATATTGAAGTTCTGGTAACAAGAATAAGACAGCTATACAAGGAAAAGTATTTAACCTCGTTTTCTTTCAGACAGGTAAATAAGAGCAATGAAATTATACAGAATGAAAACCTTGATCGCTCTTACGATATTGAGGTTGAGGTTACGGCTCTGATGCATGAGGTTGGAATACCGCCTCATATGGCAGGTTATCAGTATTTAAGGGAAGCAATAATACAAACGGTTAAGAATAATAAAATTTTCAGTTCCATTACAAAAAGCTTATACCCTGCTGTTGCCGAGAAGTTCAACACAACACCTCAAAAGGTTGAGAGGGCAATCAGAAACGCGATTGAGGGTGCATGGGCAAGAGGGAATCCTGATACTATAGATTCCTTGTTCGGATATACCATAAATTATAATAAGGGCAAGCCTACAAATTCTGAATGCATTGCAATGATGGCAGACAAGATAAGAATATCCATGGGCATCAAGTAACAGAAAGCCAATAGTAAAACTGCTTAATGGAATAAAAACACCGGGACATCGAGTCCCGCCGTTATTTGCCGGATTTCCTTTCAGGAAATGGCCCTAATAAAATATTAAAGACCTGTATAAACAGGTCTTTAATATTTTATCATTAAAACTTATTTTTTGTTAACGATATCTTTTAAACCTTTTCCTGCCTTAAATACTGGAGCTTTTGATGCGGGGATTGTGATTTCTTTCTTAGTCTGTGGATTTCTTCCCTTTCTAGCAGCTCTCGACCTTACTTCGAAAGTACCGAAGCCTACGAGAACAACCTTTTCTCCAGCTTTCAAAGTATCTTCAACAGATGCAATCAAAGCGTTTAAAGCAGCTTCACTATTCTTCTTGTTTAAACCTGATTTAGTAGCAATTGCATTTACCAATTCTGTTTTATTCATGTACACAACCTCCTATATATGGAATTCGACATTATTTTATAATGAAAATGCTGTAAAGTCAAGCTATTAATGATAAATTAGTGCTTTGAAGCAATTATTTTTGAAAATTTATAAATTACAGTTGCGCGTTAAGGTAATTAGGTGTATAATATACGATTTTGTACCGCTCTAAAGGGAAATTTATCAAATCTCCGTTTGAGGAACAACCTGTATTTCCACATTCAGCAGTAAACTTTTCAATTTGTTGTAAAACTTGTTTTCCAGATGATCATTAGGGGACTCCCCCATTACAATATATGTTATATTATTTTCTTTTGCAAAGGTGACAATTGATTGAACGATAT
>JAAZCB010000294.1 GCA_012513545.1 Clostridiaceae bacterium | reverse complement strand
TCAGGGGGTTGCAATAAAAATACCTGATGAAAATGGAGACTGGATAGCAGGAATAAGATACAAGGTAACAGCTGATAATACGATGCTGTTTTACATAATAAGTTTTATTGTTTTGCTTGTGCTTAATCTTATTATACTGGCTTATTATTCCAAGGATTTTGCGGAAGACATATCCCTTGTTGCAAACAGCCTTATGGAAATTGCAGAAAGTAAAGATGTGGACCTGAATAAGAAGATTCCTGTCACTTCAAATGATGAGATTGGTGATCTGGTAATGGCATTTAATAAAATTCAGGAAAAACAAAAAGAATATATTAAAAAGCTGAATGATAATCAGGAAATTATGATGCAGCAGGACAGGCTTGCTTCTCTTGGGCAAATGATTGGTGGGATTGCTCACAACATGAAAACGCCAATCATGTCAATATCAGGGGGATTCGAGGCATTAAAGGATTTGATAAAGGAATATGACGAATCAATAGGGGAGGATAGTGTAACTATAGAGGACCATCATGAAATAGCAGCAGAGATGAGGGAGTGGATTGAAAAAATGAAGCCTTATTTGTCGTATATGTCGGATATTATTTCTGCAGTTAAGGGTCAGGCGGTGAAGCTTAATGAATCCTCCCAGCACACCTTTACCATCAGGGAACTGGCAGACAGGATAAAAATACTTATGAAATATGAACTTAAAAGATACGAGTGCTCAATGGATGTAGATATACAGATAGAACCCGAAGCTGAATTGAGGGGAGAAGTTAATAATCTTGTGCAGGTATTAAACAATCTGATATCAAATGCTATTGATGCATATGACGGAAAGGGCGGAAAGATTGAATTTGGAATTTACAGAAAAGGACTTATAATTGAATTTATTGTAAAAGACTATGGCAAGGGTATTTCTAATGAAGTTAAGAACAGATTGTTTAAAGAAATGCTGACTACAAAAGGAAAAAAAGGCACAGGCCTGGGCCTTTACATGTCATATTCGGCAATAAGGGCAAAATTCGGCGGGAATATGTGGTTTGAATCAGAAGTAGATAAAGGAACTACGTTTTACGTATCAATCCCTTTTTTATAAAACATGTTTTTCGCGTAATAAATAGAAAAATTTTATTTCCCAAACATATGTTTGCATATGTTTTTTTTTATGTTATAATTAATAGAAAAATCATAAGGTGGATTCTAATTATGCCCGAATTCAAAATAGCGTCCGATTACAAGCCATGCGGGGATCAACCCAAGGCAATTGACAGACTGGTTGAAGGAATCAACAGGGGATTTAGGGGACAAACCCTTTTAGGTGTTACAGGTTCAGGAAAAACCTTTACAATGGCAAATGTAATTGAAAGGGTCCAGAAGCCTACTCTTGTAATTGCCCATAATAAAACACTTGCCGCACAGCTTTGCAGCGAATTCAAGGAATTCTTTCCAAATAACTGTGTCGAGTATTTTGTAAGTTATTATGATTATTACCAGCCGGAAGCTTATATACCTGCCACAGATACTTATATCGAAAAGGATTCGTCCATAAATGATGAAATAGATAAATTAAGACACTCTGCTACAGCCGCTCTATTTGAAAGAAGAGATGTTATAATAGTTGCCAGTGTGTCCTGTATATACGGTCTGGGAGACCCTGAAGACTATACTGATCTTATGCTTTCTTTAAGGCAGGGTATGAACAAGGACAGGGACGAGATCATCAGGAAGCTGGTGGACATTCAATATGACAGGAACGAGATCGACTTTAAGAGGGGTAAATTCAGGGCAAGGGGAGATGTACTGGAAATTTTTCCGGCTTCGTCTTCCGATAGAGTCATAAGGGTTGAATTTTTTGGAGATGAAATAGAGAGAATAACGGAAGTCGATTCCCTGACTGGTGAAATAATGGGTATAAGATCACATGTCGCTGTATTTCCAGCCTCGCATTATGCTACTACCAGAGTGAAGATGGAAAGAGCCATGCAATCCATTGAACAGGAATTGGAGGAGAGGCTTAAACTTCTTAAGAACGATGGAAAGCTTCTGGAAGCTCAAAGGCTTGAACAAAGGACAAGGTACGACCTTGAAATGATGCAGGAAATAGGTTTCTGCCAGGGAATTGAGAACTATTCAAGGCATATTAGCGGTAGAACACCGGGAAGTGCGCCGTT
>JAAZCB010000293.1 GCA_012513545.1 Clostridiaceae bacterium | reverse complement strand
CTCTATCAATCCAATAGCCAGAAAATCATTGGCTGTAAAAACAGCGGTGAAATTGATTCCCTTATCAAGCATATCTGAAACGGCTGCTTTTGCGCATTCGGGCATGGGTGATTCAACATCGAAAACAATACTTTCATCATAGAGTCCATGAGCATCGAGCAGGTCCTTATACCCTGCATGCCTCTCAATCATGTCAGGATGATTGCTGCAGCCCATATAAGCTATTCTTTTATGACCATGATGTAATAGGTGTTCTACTGCTTGCTTTGCATTGTTATAACTGTCGTCAAGTACCATTGCACAATTGTTGGGACTTTTTTTGTGGCCAATCTGTACTGCAGGTTTGCCTGAATTATGAACCATACTGATGTATTCATCTAAAACACCAATTGAAATGATTATCCATGCATCAATATGATTGAAGGAAAAGGAATAATAATCTTTATCTCCTTTTGCATACATTCTGAACCTATCCATCATATAAGTATTGAATATATAAAGTCTTCCTTTTTCCTGTTTTATGGCATTTTGTATACCCTTTAACAGGGTACCGAAATAAAAATTCTCTGTATACGAGGTGATAACGCCTATATTGATAGCCTTATTATCCATAGCAAAGATCCTTTCAAAATATAAAGCTTATTTTATTTATCGGTAAAATAGCAGATTCCTTTATAGCAAATACTGACAAGGTTTTTGACAGGGATTGTCAAGAAACAATAAGAAGCTGAAGAATTGTCAAAACAACCAAAAACAAAGAATAAACAAGGGTATATTATCTTTAAGTTTATTAAGAAATGGATAATTTCAGGCGGATTTATCGGGTATATAAAAGACTTAAACAAACAAAACAAAATTAAAAAAGTAATAAGATAAGATAACAAGCGAAAAAGGAGCCTGCACATAGCGGTAACAGACCCCTTAAAACATTATACAGATCAAGATCATAAAAACAATACAAAAAGCCCCATATTAATACCAGGTATACTTGCCTACAAGCTTTCCAATTATACGTACTTCCGATTTATTGAATACTTCTTTACCAATCAAATCGCTGTCTGCCTTCAGTACTATCAGGTCGTCATTTTCATGCTTGCTGTAATACCTGAGAAGCACGTAATTATCGTATAGTAACAGTATAATATCTCCGTCCTTCAATTTACCATTCTGCTCAATAACAAGGGTGTCTTCATATCTTATTCCGCTGTTTAAAAGGCTGTTGTCCGGACATTTTACAATAAAACATTTGTCTTTTGATTCAAGCCAATGCGAGGGTAGAGGATAATACTGCACGACATTGTATAGATTAAATAAATCGTCAATATTCCTTTTGGTGATTTTTTTAATTTTCGGCAGGTATATGTGCTCTGAGTACTGTGAATTGTCTGAAACCAGCTGAATGGATCTTGCCATTCCTAGTTCTCTTTTTATTACCCCCTTTTGTTCAAGCCTGTTTAAAATACCCTGTACAGCGCCAGGAGTTTTTTCTCCAACCATTTCACCTATTTCTCTTACAGTTGGAGGTATCCCTCTAGACTTAATAAAGGATTCAATGGCTGAATATACTTTTTTCTGTTTAGAAGTTAAGAAACTAAAATCTACAGACACTTTGACCATCCTTTTATATTTATTATTTGACCAGCAACTGGCTGTTTAAATATACATATTATTCCAATAACTATTGGTACAATGTTTAAGTAACATATATTGTTATGATGAATGTTAAGCATATTAATTTACATAAAACATTAGTCAATAGTGTAGCAAAGATAGAAGCATTAATCAACTTCAAATACTTCAAGTTATACCAATATATTGTTATATACCCCGTTCAAATGTTTATAAAACAACAAAAAAACAAAATAATTTTTTTGTTATGTATATTATAATATTGTTCCTGGTAAGTTGCTACAGGTATGTTTTTTAATAATTTGCACATTATACCTTTTATTAATATACGTTCTTGATATAAATCTGGAGGACAAATTGTTCAAACTTTTAAAAGGTGGAATATGCTACAATCCCAAATACTTAGGGAAAAAAGACATTCTTATAATAAAGGATATAATATACAGGATCGAAGATTCTATACCTGAGGAGAAGGCTTATGAAATTGAATCAATAGACTTGAAAGGGAAAATTGTTTGTCCAGGTCTAATTGACCAGCACGTCCATATAACAGGTGGAGGTGGGGAAGAGGGACCTGTAAGCAGAGTGCCTGAACTTATGCTGAGTGAAATTGTAGCCGCCGGTATCACTACAGTAGTAGGAGTATTGGGCTTTGACAGTATTACAAGGAGTATAAGCGGACTTCTTGCAAAAGCAAGGTCTTTAGAGGCAGAGGGTTTAAATACGTATATATATACCGGCAGCTATGGTGTTCCGACAGCCACACTTACAGGTGAGATCGCGACGGATATTTCGCTTATTGACAAGGTTATTGGTGTAGGAGAAATAGCCATATCAGATCACAGGTCTTCCCACCCATCACCCGAAATGCTCAGGGCTATTGCTTACCAGGCAAGAGCAGGAGGACTTACAGGCAAAAAGGCAGGAGTGTTTCATATTCATGTAGGAGACGGAAAAAACGGGCTGGGACCCTTGAACGAGCTTACAGAAAATTCGGACTTCCCACTGGAAATGTTTGTACCTACACACTTAAACAGAAACCGGCAGCTTTTTGATCAGGCTGTGAATTACGCCCTTAAGGGAGGATATGTTGATTTTACAGCAGGACAGACTAGTGAAACAGGATATACCGTGCCGGATGCCCTTGAGAAAATCTTTAATTGTGGGGTTAATACTGACAATATTACTGTATCGTCTGACGGGAACGGCAGCATACCGGCCAAAGGGGGTAATAAACCTGAGGTTGGAAGGGTAAACCAGCTTTTTACCGACATTGTAAATAGTATACTGCTAAAAAAGCTGGATATTGAATCAGTTTTAAAGACTGTTACGTCCAATACAGCCAAAGTTCTGAAAATATATCCGAAGAAGGGTGTATTATCTCCTGGGAGTGATGCCGACCTTCTTATACTTGATGAGGGCAGCCTTAAGATAAGTGCTGTTTTAATAAATGGAGAATTTTTTGTAAAGGATGGAAAAGTAATAAGGAAAGGAATATTTGATAAGCAGAATTAATCATGAATATCAGAATTAAAATAGGTAAATAATAAAATGGGGTGATATATTAATGAACACTTATAATACCGGCAGGACAGGGACCAAAAGGAATATTGCCTTACTGGCAATTGGATGGATATGCGCTGTAATTTCGCTTTTTGCACTACCTTTTGTGTTTGGGCCTTTAGGTGTAATAACAGGAATTCTGGCAACTAAAAACGGAAGCAGGGCAGGACTGGGCCTGATTGTCACAAGCATAATACTGATGGGTATAGGCCTGATTTTCAGCCCGGTGATAATGAACTATATGAGGCACTATTTAGGGATATGACTTTATTATTTGTACGGTGTAGCAGTATATTGAAAATTGCGCTCTAAAGTATACGTGCAGTGCATAAACTATTGACATTTACTTCATCTCTTTGTGCATGTCATACTGCTTTTTACAGCCATGCCCAAAGATAAAAGATGGAGTAATATTTTGCCAAATACATTGAATGTATTATATTTGGCATTGGAGGACATCTATGGGAGAGAAGGTAAAAGGTAACCTCATTATTATTGGTGGTGCAGAAGATAAGACAGGCAGGAGAGCCATATTAAAACATGTTTCAGATATTGTAAGAGAAAAACCCGGCAGT
>JAAZCB010000292.1 GCA_012513545.1 Clostridiaceae bacterium | reverse complement strand
TATTTCCAAAGCAGGTCCTGAAGGCATCATGTCGTCTGACAAGGGTTTTAAAGGTTTCTTCAAGACGTATAAGGTCAAGCCTTCCTTCCACGTGCAACACAGCAGTCATATTGTAGCTTGTGCTGTTTCTATCTTCGAGAAGATCAAGCAAATACAGCCTTTTCTGAGCAGAGGAGAGAGGATACCAGTCCTTCTTTTCCACAGGCTCAATAACTTCATAGCTGCCTTTAACGCCCTTTGTGATATATTCTGCGATTCCCCTTATCGTAGGTCTCTCGAATACCTGTTTTAATGGCATCTCGACATCCAAATCCCTGTGTATTCTCAAAACAAGTACCGAAGCCTTCAGAGAATGTCCACCAAGCTCAAAGAAGTTGTCGTCAATCCCTACTCTCTCAACTCCGAGTATTTCCCTCCAGATATCAGCAAGTGCTTTTTCTGTATCGCTTTCAGGTGCAATATACGACGATTCATTTTCCTCCGGCTCCGGCAAGCCTTTCCTGTCTATTTTACCGTTTGCCGACAGAGGCATTTCTAAAAGCTGCATAAAATGTGAAGGAATCATATATTGTGGAAGAAATACGGCAAGATGCTCCTTTAATTCCTGTGCAGCAATGCTCCTTGAAGAGGTAAAATATGCGCATAAATACTTACTGCCTTTTGCGTCTTCCCTGTCAATAACTGCAACTTCTTCAATGTCCGCATGCTCTGCCAGCTTACTTTCAATTTCACCGAGTTCTATTCTGAACCCTCTTATTTTAACCTGATAATCTTTCCTTCCAAAAAACTCTATATTACCGTCAGGTAGCCATCTGCCCAAATCCCCTGTTTTATAAAGCCGGGCTTCTTCCTTTGCGTACACGTCTTTTACAAAAACCTCTGCTGTTTTTTCAGGGTTATTAATATACCCTCTTCCTACAGCAATACCTGCAACACAAATTTCACCCGTTACCCCTACCGGACAAAGGTTCATTTTCCTGTCAAGTATGTATATTCTGATGTTTGCCAGAGGTTTTCCAATAGATACACTGTTTGATGCTGCATCATAATGGTCCATTATATGCTGGCTTATGTCATCGGAAGCCTCAGCAGGCCCGTAAGCATTCACCATTCTTATACCCGGACAAAGCTTAAACCATCTTTTAACTATTGCAGGGTTTGAAGCCTCACCGGTTATTATAAGGTACTTTAAGAAATCAAATTTTATAGAGTTTTCCTCAATAAAATCCATCATTACATTAAGGTATGAAGGTACAACCTCTAAAAGCGTAACCTTATCATGTATAATCCTGTTAATGAAATTATTGACTTCCAGCACCAGCTCATCCCTGTATATAGCGGTAGTTCCCCCAAGCACAAGCGAACCGAAGAACTGCCAGACGGAAATGTCAAAGCATTGGTTTGCATTCTGCGCAAAAATCAGGGACTCATCTAAATTAATGTCCTCCCTCTGGGCAAATATATGATTGAGCATACCCAGGTGTTCAATCATAGTCCCTTTAGGTTTCCCGGTAGAGCCGGAGGTAAATATGCAGTATGCCAGTGCGCTAATATCAACTTCTTTATTAAGGTTGTCCGTTGACTCTTTCTGAAGCTCTTCTTCAATCAAGTCAAGTTTAATAATTTTGCCTTTATACTGCTCTTCAAATTCCTTGTCGCAGTACATAGAAAGAGTAATTACCGCCTTGCTTTGCGCATCCTTAAGTATGGAAAGCTTTCTCTCGGTAGGATATTTGACATCCATCGGTATATAAGCACCGCCGGCCTTCCATATCCCTATTATTCCTTCCATCATGAGCGGTGTTCTTTGAAGCAGCACTCCTACAAGATCATCGGTACCTATGCCTGCCTTACTTAAGTAGTGTCCAAGCCTGTTTGCTTTTTGATTGAGTTCAAGATAATTTATTTTTTTATCCTCGTAGATTATTGCTTCCTTCTCAGGGCAAGTCTCCGCCCAGTCTTCAAAAATCCTGTGAAGGGGCTTTGAAAAGTCATAATCCCTCTTATTCCTGTCCAGAGCTTCAAGCATCTGCTTTTTCTCTTCATCAGTAATTATCTGCATTTGGGATATTACGATATCGCTGTCCTTTATAACCTTTGAAGCCAGCTCTTTCAGATGGTTTGATACTCTTTCTGCAAATTCCCTGTCATACACAAGGTCATTGAAGGTAAACCGTACAAGCAGTTCTTCTCCCGGTTCAATAGTTATGTCGAAGTCAAAATTTGTTTGCTCCTCAGCCTCAAAATTAAGTATATTAAATCCCAGCCTCATATAAAAACTGCTATCTTTAACATCCTTGTCTACAGGATAATTTTCAAAGGCAGTAATATGATCGATCAGCTGGTTTTTAAGCTCAGATACGGACTGAACCTCAGCCAGAGGCAAATACTGGCACTTCTCTGATTCATGCAGGAATTCCTGAACTTCACTCAACAACCCGGCAAAGGTAGTATTGTCATTAGCCCGAACCCTGACAGGCACAGTGTTAATAAAGAGTCCTACCATACTTTCTATTCCCGGAATACTTGAGGGTCTTCCTGAAACAACAGTCCCGAAAACAACATCATCAGTATTGTTGTATTTCTGTAAAAGGATGCCCCAGAGGCATTGGAATACAGTATTAAGCGTCACCTGACTGCTCAGG
>JAAZCB010000291.1 GCA_012513545.1 Clostridiaceae bacterium | reverse complement strand
CCTCAAAATTTATAACATCAAAATAATCCTCCTGCCAGTTCAAAGGTAATGTAAATTTTGACACCTTATCCTCCTTGTAAAACTAAACTTGGCTGAAATTCTTATAAAAATCCGGGTAATCCGTTTCTCTAAGCTTGTGACACAATTCAATAGAGATGTCTTTAGGCATGGGCAGATCGTTTGCCCTTAAAACCTCGCATAAACTATTACACATACATTCCCGTTTTGGTATTCCCATAACTTCATTCATCTGTTTCCAGATCTTTTGAAGCCTTTCCGACTTCACATTGCCAAAGGAAAGAGGCAGAAAATCACATGGAAACAGCTCTCCCGAACTACTTATGTACGACATCTGGTTCCCGCCCAGGCAACCTGTAGTCTTATCCCACTCTATCAATGAAGTTGCAAAAATATTAATTTTCTTAAATTTTTTGACTGCTTTTTTATAGATATCATTCATTTTTTGCATGGTTTCTTCAGTATAGAAAATATCGCTGTCAACTTCGGGACTGGCAAGCTTACCGGCTCTTATGGGTTTTATCAGCAGAAGTTCGTGAGCGCCGAGACTCTCTGCGGATCTGCATATATCGAAGATATTTTCGTAAGTAACGCCTTTCTTTGATATCAAAGCGCTTACCATAGTGTATAAACCCGCGTCCAATGAATTTTTTACAGCGCTAAGTCTTGTTTCTATAGCGCCTGCTCCTGAAATACCAGTGTTGCCATTATCTAAATTCAAGTTGATACAGGTGCCAAACAAACCTGACTTTTTTAATGCTTTTGAACGACTTTCCGTGAGTTCTTCCCCTCTTGTAAATACAAATGAAAGCGAGCGTTCATCAATAGCTTCTACAATCTCTTCAAGATCCTCACGGCATAACGGCTCCCCTCCTGTAAATTGTATAATTGAAGTACCCATGTCCTGTATCTGCCTCACCGTATCTATCCACTCAGCTGTTGTTAATTCATTTCTCTCCATTCTTCCCTTTGTGCTGCAATAATTACAATTATTTGGACATTTATCCGTGACTGCCAGGGAAAATATGTCAGGCGCTTTTTTACGGTTAAGTATTAAATCGGTAAATACGTTTTCTTCAGTAATGCCTGTTGAAATAAAGCTGCGAAATGCATGTGACGAAAACGGCGGAACCGCATATGAAAAGATATAATGGCCATTAATGTATTTTAGCTTTCTACCCTTTAGAATTTCCTTGCTTAATTTTAGAAGCTTTAAGACGGAAAAATTCCTATCCGCTTTAAATGTACTATACAGCAGCTTAAAATTAATCCTGCACCTTTTGTCCAGCAACATTCCATATAACAAAAGCAGATTTTTAAGCATCCCTTATGTCATCCCTTTTTAATTATTTTAAACTACTCAACTCAAAATTTCGTGCTTCATAAAAGAATTGCTTTAATACTTAAAAAGACTTCTTTCAGATGTTATTTACACTTCGAAAAATAGGCTCCTGAATTTATTAATAAATAATATTATACATTTTTCAGTCTTCAAATGGAAGTGAAATTCTGATAATAAGAGTGCAGAAAAAATATATAGATAATAATCCTTGTTTATACCTTAAATTTGTGCTGTTTCGAAAATGCTGATTTCCTTTTCATACCTATGTCTGACAAGTTTATAAATCTTATCTTCGCCATATATTTTTGTATTCTCTATTGCCTTAACCTTCATTATCCCCATGATACTGTTGGTTATAAACACTTCATCCGCGCCCAATAAAGCCTCTAAAGTATATTTCCCCTCATTAACTTCAAAGTTCTCAAGTACCCATTCCCTTACTATTCCATTTAAAATCCCACAGGTTTTATCAGGTGTATAAATTATACCTTCCTAGTATAATAAATTCGTAACATAGTTACGTTGGTTTTATTACATCAGAAGTTGAATACTCCGAATGAAGGACAT
>JAAZCB010000290.1 GCA_012513545.1 Clostridiaceae bacterium | reverse complement strand
TGAATTTTATCAGTAATAAAAAGATCGGAATTAAACTGATTCTGTTTATATCCACAGCGTTTATAACTACTATTGCTATTACTGTTGCAGTTTCACTTTTTCAATTTAATAACTACAACGACAAAGTAAGTGAAGGTCAGGCATTAATGGGAGCTGAAGGCCTAGTTTCAAAGCTTGATGAGATGAAAAGCCAGGCAATGAAATATGCTGATATAATAGCACATAACTCTGATATTGTATTAGCCATAGAAGCAAGAGATACAAAGGCTCTATATGATTTAACAAATGCTTTGTCTGAATATGCTGAAACGGATTTTATTTCTATTACTAATGAAAATGGTGTACTTCTAACAACTACCTTGCAGGGCATAAACAATGGTGAAATACTGACAAATCAGTCAAATATACAGGAAGCACTGAAGGGAAATCACTCTGCTGACTTAGAGTCTGGCTATGGAATAGAGCTTATGGCGTGTGCCGGTGTACCTGTATATAATTCCCAAAAAACGCTGGTTGGAGTAGTTTCAACAGGCTTCAGACTTGACAAGGAAGAATTGATGGATGCAATAAAAAATACATACTCAACAGATGTTACATTATTTGCTGGGGATGTAAGATTAAATACTACCATAATTCTGGATGGAAAACGTGTTATTGGAACAAAGCTTGATCCTGCCATAGCAGAAAAGGTCATTAACAGAAAGGAGCAGTATATAGGATCAGCTCAAATACTTGGTTTACCTTATATTACTGCATATGAACCTCTCCTTGATTCAAAAAAACAGGTTGTAGGCGTGGCTTTTGCGGGACATAAGCTTGAGGAAGCTGTAGCTGTCAGGAACAATATAATTAATATAGTTCTTATGGTGGCTCTTTCCCTTACCATAGTCCTTATTTTTTTTCTAAATGTCTATATAAAAAAATGTATAGTATCACCACTGAACAAGCTGATTCAAATATCAAATTCTCTTGCTGAAGGAGATATTGATGTTTCTGTAACTTCCCGCAGCAAGGATGAAATTGGTGAATTAATAACCTCCTTCGGTATAATGATTGACAACATACGGGAGCAGGTTTATGCAGTGGAAAAGCTTGGCAAGGGTGACCTGACTGCAAATATTAAGCCTAAATCCAGTAAGGACATTTTGTCAAATAGTATTGTAGAAGTTATTCAAAAGCTTACAGACTTAAAAAAGGAATCAGACACGCTTACAGCCTCTGCGGTACAGGGAAGGCTCCAGGTTAGGGGTGATACCGGCAAATTCACAGGTGCATATAAGGAAATTTTAGAAGGAGTTAACAACACCCTTGATGCTGTTATTGAGCCAATAAATGAAGCATCAGATGTATTGAAGGAACTTTCAGAAGGTAACCTGAGTGTCAGTGTCGGTGGTAATTATAAGGGAGACCATGCCATTATTAAAGAATCTCTGAATAAAACAATACTCAGGCTTTCAGAATACATCAGTGAAATAGCTTATGTATTGACTCAGATGTCTGAAGGAAATATGGATATTGACCTTAAGGGTGATTACAAGGGAGACTTTGTGCAAATAAAAAATTCCTTAAATATGATAATCAAATCCTTTAATAGAATCCTTGGTGATTTAAATGCTGCAGCTTACCAGGTTACTGCCGGCTCAAGGCAAGTATCCGATGCCAGTACGTCGTTATCTCAAGGTTCAGCTGAACAGGCAAGCTCAATTCAGGAGCTCAATGCATCTATGGAAGAAATTTCAAGTCAGACAAAGAAGAATGCAATTAATGCCAATGAAGCCAATGAGCTAGCTTTAGCTGCTAAAAATGCAGCTATTGAAGGCAATAAGCATATGCAGGAAATGCTTACTTCCATGGAAGAGATAAATAATGCATCAACTAATATATCAAAGATTATAAAAGTAATTGATGAAATTGCTTTTCAAACCAATATTCTTGCACTTAACGCTGCTGTTGAAGCAGCAAGAGCAGGTCAGTATGGAAAAGGATTTGCCGTGGTAGCTGAAGAGGTTCGTAATCTTGCGGCTAAAAGCCTTGAGGCTGCCAAGGAAACAACTTCATTAATTGAAGGAAGTATTTCCAAAGTAGAAGCAGGTACTAGAACAGCTAATAATACTGCCGATTCATTAAAACATATTGTTGATAATATCCTTAAGGTGTCTGGTATCATAAATAGTATAGCTGATGCATCAAACAATCAGGCTACAGGTATATCTCAGATTAACCTGGGTATAAACCAGGTATCACAAGTAACACAAACAAATTCAGCAATATCCGAAGAAAGCGCCGCTGCCAGTGAAGAACTGGCAAGCCAGGCTGAGTTACTTAAACAAATGGTAGAAAATTTTAAAATAAAAAGCCATAATAATGCACAAAGAATTGAAGATATAAATCCTGAAATTATAAGCATGGTTG
>JAAZCB010000289.1 GCA_012513545.1 Clostridiaceae bacterium | reverse complement strand
TATAATACGTTGAAAGCACTTTTGTAAACCTATACGAGCACACTCGAATCCCCATCCGGATCCTACTAAATAAATATCTGTATGATTCATTTAAAAGTTTAATATATATTCGTCATATATAATACCTCTACCACCGAATTCCTGCTTCTGCGTTATTAAGCCTTCATTAAGAACACGTCCATCAGCTTCATTGGAAATTCCAAAATCAAAATACTTTTTATCCTTATATTTATCGTTAATGAGGATATCAAATACTAAATCTAATGCTCCACAAGATCTTCCATCAGCAGAACTAGCAATATACTGCGCATGCGCAACTGAAGGAGTTTCATAAATAACAGTACCTGCTAACATCACATCATTAGAATCAAAAGCTGCAAACAACTTTATATTTTCCGGAAACAGTGATGCTAGCCTAATCAATTCATCTGAACTATGAACAGGTTTTGTCTCATGTCTTGATGCTAAAACCTCTGATAACATCAAGATATATTGTTCATAATCATCAGACTGCTTAACAACTAGCCCAGCTTTTACAGCCTTTTTAATATTTCGGCGCCGACGTTCATTAAAATTAATTCTATCCTTCAAATATACTGTTGATGAAATAGTGAGTTTTTTTAAGTGCGCATTATGCATAAATAAAGCATATAAATCTTCGTCCGATGGATAATTATAATATATCTGGGGAATCCTTTTATATATCAACGTATCTTTATTATCTTTTTTTAAGTAGTTTAGTAGAGCATCAAATACCTCTAAAAGCAACTGAGTTGTTGCCTTTCTGTTTATTACTATACCCCCATATGTTAGACCGCCATGTGAACGAACTTCTAAATCATGAACTGAGGCCGGGAGCAATGCCACTATTTTATTTTCATTATAAAACATTAAAGAATAGTCCATGAAACGGTCTGCATGATACTCCATATAATCTCTTTTGAGCATAAAAGTACCATTTTTAGAATCATCTATAAACTGATCCCAAACAGCCTTATATGACTGCTCATACCTTAGAATTGTGATCATACTAAATTATTTTGTATTTCTAAACATTATAAAATCATCATAATCTCGGATATAATCTTCCGCTTGATATACTTCCGATGCAAGCACCAAACATACTGCACCTGAAGAGAAATCTTCAAGATCACGCCACATTCCTGGCTTAACATAGAGTCCCTGGTATGGACGGTTCAAGAAGAAAGATCGCTTGCACTTGCCATCATCGAGCGTTACTCGGAAAGATCCTGATGCAGCAATAATCAACTGGCTCAAATCCTTATGTGCATGAGACCCACGATTCTCACCTCCTGGCACATCATATAAATAGTACACTCGCTTCACATCAAAAGGAAGAGTTTCTCCATTCTCGACTACAGTAAGATTTCCCTTACGATCACTATGGTGCTTATCAAGTTCCACCATAGTGCAGTCAAACACATTATATTTTGCCATCTTCCTTCAATTTTAAGAATTCACTGTAATCACGGATGTAATCTGCTGGATCATATTTGGTAGATGCAAACTCCAAAGCAAGGGAATTAGTAGAGAAGTTATCCATCTCGCGCCACATACCCTTTGGTATATACAATCCATAGTATGAGCGATTCAAATGATAGGTCTTCTTTCCTTTTCCATCATCCACTATCACATCAAAACTACCTGAAAGAGCTATCACAAACTCCTCGGTTTCTCTATATGCATGTCCTCCCCGGCTTTCACCCCCTGGCACATCATATAGCCAGTAGGTACGCTTTATTTCAAAAGGAATATGTGTGTTGTTCTGTGCGAACGACAAGTTTCCTCTTGCATCAAGGAATTTGGGGAGTTCGATAATTCTTGGTTCTTCCATTATTTTCTTGCAATCTTATTTTTAACAAAAGACATTAAGTTCATTCGTTCATTCAAGCCTTTAATACCAAGGAAACAACTTATGGCTATAACAGCACAACCTAAAGAGTACTTCAACCAGCCATCAAAGAGCATTACAATTGTCAGACATGCAACAACTGACAATAGTTGCGCACCATAGCATTTAATGAAACTATGTGAGAACCTAAAATTATAACGTTTTCTTGCAATCAAATAGCATTGAAGGAAATAGACTACATACTCTATAGCAAATGCAAGTCCGAGACCTGTTAAACCTAAATACTTATAACCTAGTAAACTAAAAATAAGATAATAGACATTTGCCGATAATTCAACTTTTATAAATAGTTTTGATTCAGCCTTAGCTACAAATAAATAACTGATAATCCATGCACCAAATCTAAGCATCATTCCCAAACAAGCCCAAGTAACATACTCATTTGCTGCTAAAAAGCTATCGCTATAAAGGATGTGAAGAACAAATGGCATAAATACCAGACAGAAAGTTAGCATTGGTCCAAGAATCATAACACCAATCTCACCCTGTTGGCTGACAGCCTCTCGACACTTAATATTATCTTTATTAATGGCAGCCAAACGAGGGTAAAAATCTGTTCCAATGGCATTCATCACCATACCAACGTATGTCGTCATAATAACAAATCCTGCTTGAAACAATCCAACCTCTTCTACCCCGCCATTACCTTGAATAAAACTACGAATTACATAGGAAACCATAGTAACAAATATGCCACTAAGGCTCATGGAAACACCCATGACGAGCATCTGTTGTCCTTGCTCAATAGTCTTCTTAGGAGTAACCTGTACCTTTTCAATCTTTATTTTCCTAGAATAAAGCCAACTTAAAGTTAATGAGCATAAACTATTTAAAATAAGTGTCGGCACTATACCATCAACCCCTAACCAATAATAAAGTGGTATAGAGGTTATCAGACCAAAGGTAACACCAAAAGCCGTACACTTTGCAAGATCCT
>JAAZCB010000288.1 GCA_012513545.1 Clostridiaceae bacterium | reverse complement strand
TTATCGTTGTCGGGGTCGGTATCGCTATCGGAATCGAAGCTTACTAAAAAATCAGATGATTCTGAATAAAAAATACTATGGGGCTAAAGGCTTTTTTCAGAGTACCCCCCGGGCAGCGTTCTGTAAAGGTCGAAGCATTTTTCAGGGGGGACCCGCGTGGCGGTTGTGTGTATGGTATAATAACATACCCGTATTTGTAAATAATATGTAAAAAACACTTTAAGTTTTTCTTTTTGGCCTCACCCGGAGTTACCACGCAGTCCCCTGCGTACTTAAAACAATTGCTTTTGACAATTCATTGGACCAAATAGAATCGGTATAAATGTAGTGTCATCTGGAATTACACCACAATGTTTTTTAAATGCGGAAATAATATCGTGTACATATTGTATAAAGACTGTCTGACTATGAAACGATTCTCTTCTACTATAAAGATGACTTCTTAATTGGTTATATTTACTATTAAACAGAGTATCCTCAGGCAAATGCCTTTGAAAAACCAGCTATAACAGCACTTCCAATTGATCTCCCGATACAACTATCTCCGTTGTATATTCGAGGATGATAATAAATCGGTTTATTAAATACACTTATGAGAAAATGTAAACATCTTTCAGTACCAGCATCTGCAAGTTCTGCAACAATTTGCTCTCTCCTTCCAAAATCATTAGTTTGTTGAAATTCCTTGATAAGTTCATTTTCAGCATTTTTATCACCCAGTCTGATTTTTGCAGAAGCCGGCAAACAGCTGTCTGCCAGCAGCTGATTTTTTAATGCCTGCTCAGGCTTACAATATGAACTTAGAAGATATTTCTCTTTCTTTGTAAGGGAACTGGAAGTCAAAGATTTCAGTATCTTAATATCATAACTTGTACAAGCATTTTCAATTTGATTAGTATCAGCAAACATCGCTGATACTGTAAATGTCAACAGAAAAAGATGTTTCATTATAAATCTCCTGCTTAGTAATGCATTTGTGACCATTGTTTCTGGTACCGATCTGTAGAACGTATATGGTAAGGTTGCAATGTCCGTTTTACGAAAAAAGGATTTTTAAACGATGAGAATTTTTAGAGCGGTTTTGCTCATTTTTTTATTCTCATGAGTTGACTTTTTGAATATCCTTTGATTTCAGGGTAATACATTGCCTGAATGAGAGCTGGATTTACCCGATATTCTCCAGGGAAAACCGCCTGGCAGCGATAGCTGATAGTATTACTACCAGCCTGAAGGTCAGAAATATAAAAGAGACATTTATCAGGATGGTACTCTGCATGAATGCATCCGAGAGGCGGTTTATTGTTTTTGGGGATTACAGGCTCAAATCCAGCAGGTAAGTAATCTTCAATACAGATGTATTTAAGAGATTTACTTGATTTTACTTGTAAATGGATCTCGAGCTCATCACCAGAATGGCAAGTATTGGATAATGGTATGATCCTGCGTTCTTTTTCAATTTGGTAATCAATTCGGTAATACTCACGATTTAAAATAAGTGGATATTGTTCGATTGGCAAATATGACGGGTGTGCAGAATAGCATAAAGATGCAAAACAGAACAACTGTTCAGAGTTGGTAAGTCGAATCTTAATTGTATTTAGAGCATTCAAAATGGAATCCGGTACAGAATACACCTGATCTGGAAATAGGTCAGATTTACCCGCACTATTCTGTGGTAGAATGGAATACCCATTAATTGTAATCAATGGAGTAGCCTGCATGCTGGTATTGTTGTTAATCTTACCATAAAAATTTCCGATGGCTCTGACAGCTTCGGCAGTAATTGCTGTTGAAATCCATTTCTCACCATCATTTTGATTCTGCAGCCACCTGATGGCCTCAGGTAATAAAATGTTATCTTTGGCGGCCTGAGAAAGTGCATTGATTACTGTTGCAGTGGTATATATAGTTGAACCTCTCCAATCTGCTTTAGCAGTCAATGATGCTTGTCCCTGCCACAAAGTCTGTTGATCTGCACGTTGAGCACGCGTTTCCAATTCAGAGATAATCAGAGTGTCATAATTATAGTTACATAATGAATGCGTACATTCCAGTAGCTGGGCACATTGATAAGTCGTAAGTTTTGTCAGATCTTTCATGAGACTGTCAATAGCTGGTTTTTTATTCTTAAGATAGCTTGTGTTTACAATGCAGTTTAGCATATAAATTGTCAAATCTGTATTATTGACTGTTGTATCAAATAGTTTAATCAGGCAGGGTAAACCTTTCTTAAGCATGGCTTGCGTAATTTTCCTCTGAGCTGAGGTAA
>JAAZCB010000287.1 GCA_012513545.1 Clostridiaceae bacterium | reverse complement strand
TACTAAGAAAACTCTTACAGAAAAACAACTAGAGTATGAGGCTTTGTACAGATAAGCTCTTACAGAAAAACAACTCAATACAAAAAAAAACACCTAAAAAAGTGTTTTTGATAAATTTCTATTTCTGTTAATCAAATGAGGTTAACTCTGCAGCGTTAACCGAAAAAAAATTGCCGATCAATCATTTTTATTATTTCTTTTATATCCGTCGACTGCAAAACAAAACCCTAACCATTTCTCCCTAAGAAATTTTCTCTCCCCAAAGAAAACTTTTCTCCCCCAAAGAAATATGCCGATCTTTTTTTTAAAAATACTCCCTTAATAAACTGAAAAAATATAATAAAGCGAGATCTCACTTTTAAGCTGTTAATGAATTCTATGCATTTCTAATTTAATTATACAATAATAAGAAAAAAAAAGAATATAATAAAGTTATTATTTTACACTAAAATATTAATATTAATAAAGTTTTACCTGTTTTTTATATATAAATAAGGGCAATTTAAACAGGTAATAATAAGTAAAAATAAAAAGGAGATGATGTTAAATGGATAGCACAAGAGCAAAGCAGATTATAGAGTCCAATGGAATTATTGAAGTATTGTATGAGGGGACACCGGTGTGGATTGAAAATGTTAAGGACAATAACACTGCGGATGTTTCATTTATAAAAACCAATATAAAGAAGGATGTACCTATTTATATGCTTGTTGAAAAGGAGCTGCAATAAAAAAACTGAGCAGCGAATCATAAGATGACATAACAAATCCTGTTAAAGAAAGATTCAGTGTCTCCTTCTTGGCAAGAATTAAAGATAACAAAGCCAAGGAGGAGATTTTTATGTCAACACCGTCAAAATAGCAGGTAAAGCAATTATTCAAGGGAAAGTTTGAGCTTTTACATTATGAAAGCCTGTGAAGTTATAGTGTTATGAGCAATTACCATAAATTATTGCTTGTTTTTATGTCTAATTTAGAGGAAATAGATGTGTTTAGTCGAATATATAAATTATTGAGTTATATAAATCAACAAACATGTAGCTTTCCAGCGGCATATTATATTGACGCAGCTTTATATTAAATACTTTCCAAACTTTAAGGATGTGTTTAGAATGGATATAAAAAAAGCCCTTGTTGACACTACAATTGAAGTTTTACTGGTGTATGGACTTTTGCCTGTTTTTAAAGGCGAATATTATTGTGAAAGCATAATTTCTGCAGAATATATCAATGTAGTTATGGGTGTTAGCGGAGCATTAAAAGGCAACATGGTAGTTACTGTAAATAAAGGCACTGCCTTGGGAATTGTGTCTTCAATGTTTGGAGGAAATAGTTGGAGTGAAGATGATGATATGTTGAAAAGTGCAATTGGCGAGCTTCTTAACATTATTGCAGGAAATGCTTTAATAAAGGTCGACGCAGCTTCGGCTGTACATATTTCACCACCAACCTTTGTTACCGGAGAGAATATTTGTATTTTTATCAGTAGATTAAAATCAAGTAAATTAGCTTTTGAAATGGATGATTATCAGTTTGACATCGCGTATTCAATAGAGTAATCTTAACTTGGTTGAAATATGTAAATGAATTAACTAATAGTGCTTAAAGCAGATTAAAGTTTTAAGTGATAAATTAAGCTCCGCTGATAATATGTTTTAAAATATGAAATATTGGGAAGAGTGCAAGTAAAAATATTTCAAATATCAAGAGCCTGTATTCAGTGTGTTTATGACTCAATTTGGAATATTGTTTGACTATTAGTCTGAGATCTCCTGTTTTGCCTGTTAATATGCTGTGTCGGGCATTGAGTTCATAATATTTGGAAAAAATATCATATATTCCCTTGTATTCTGCGTAATGATTGACAAATCCTGGCCTTTCAAAAATTCTAATGCTATGGATGCTGTCATATTCAAACCTAAGTATCGTAGATATCAGCACTGATGATTTCTTAATGAAAAAGCTTGACCTGGCTTTCTGTATAAAGTAAATGAATTTTTCCGAATTATCAAGAAGAAGATTCAAATCAGTTTCAAATTTGTATAGTTCGGTTGATTTAGCCAGAACAACGGAGATAATATGGATTAAACTTTCATTAAAAGGATATTTGTCACCATTTTTCCAGAGCTCGCAAAAACCGTCCTCATCAACCTCAAGAGTATGAGTTTCGAAATAAGTGTATATAAGTTCATAATTGATTTTGCCTGTTATTCCTATCATATATTGTAAAAAACTGTGTATTTCATTATCTTCAAAATTCACAAAGGAAATACAGCCGTATTTGAACAGATACACATGCTTTTGTTCAGTGTTGTATTGTAATATGAAATTAAGCTGGCTGCCTTTAAGAATAATATATTCCTTCCAGCTAAACTGCATTTGTGTTTTAAGGAAAGCTGCAATTCTGTCCAAAGGAAGAGAAACTGCAACTTTGCAACTTTTAAAATGTATAGTTTTCATACAATAGTTTCCTTTACTTTAATAAGTCTGCAACCATAAGAAAGACTTCAACCAAAATCAATATTACAATAACCCATTCCACAAAGAGTCCCCGGATTGAATGACTTATTGAAGAAAATCCTTCTATGATGCTGTTAAGTATGTTAGTCTTTTCTTTGAGAATGACATATCTGTCATTTAGTTCGAAAAAATCCGACATTTGGTTGTAAAGTAATTCAGCGTCACTGTTTGACCAGGTTATATCCGGTTTGTCAAGAATCATGATATAGGCTATCGTATTATACTCATGACGTACAATTTTTGAAGTAGTTTTTGCAATTTCCTTATTGCTTATGTTAAGCTTGCCTTTTTCGAGCTTATCAACCATAGTTTCTAGCGTAACAAGGATTTTCCCGAGTTGTTCTTCAGTTTTTTCAAGAGCTACCGACTTAGCTACAACAGTTGATATCAGTTCAGGAAAAAAATTCTGAAATTCAGGTA
>JAAZCB010000286.1 GCA_012513545.1 Clostridiaceae bacterium | reverse complement strand
TGCGAACCCACTTGATATTAACAAAGGGGCTTTCGTATTTTCTACAGGTAAATGTTATTACTTCAACCAGAAAGTGTCGGTTGAAATTTTTCAAAAAATTTTATGCAACACTAATGAGTCTGGATATGCAATTACGATATGCTTAATCGAAAATATGATCAATATTAAGACGATTGATGTGCATGCAAATTAAAAATATGATCCTTAATAACTCAGAGAATACTCCTAAGTAATCCCAAAAATGTCCTTTAAGAATTATTCAAAAAACTTGTACTACGCCCCCTTTCTCCCAAATGATCTCCCTTTTGTATTGTGTTTCTGTATTGTTTATATTTTACTATAATATATATTAATTTACAATATGACAACCTGGTTACATAAAATTTAAACATAGTCATACAATTATTTGATTTAGATTTACAATATGTTTAACAATTTGAAAAATAACATTTTTCATAACCAACACGTACATCGCTCCATACGCCCTACCCCCTATATCGCTCAATATCTCCATATTCACTTATTGTTGCATGGATTTAACATATGTGATAAAATCTTGATTGTACACAACATATCAAAGAAGGTATTTATTTAAACAAAATTAGAAGATATTAAGCTGCATAGCTGCATAATTTTTGGAAAGACTGCCTTTGTCAAAAAAGTAAATAAAGATACGATTTTTATACTATATATTAACTATAACAAAACTACATAATATTCTTTACACTTATGATAGTTCTCACATATTTCAATACCATTATACTAATCTATTTCAAATTGTTATAAGCAAAGTTAATCTTCATGGTTTGGAAGGTTTAAAGGCAGTACATGAATGCCATTACATATAGCAATATAGGTTGTATAATGGGGGTTAAATCATGAAATTCGGCCTTATTATAAAGATTGCGGGCAAATCTCGCAAAATGGTTACTAATGCCAAAAAATTTTCCAAGAAATTTAAAAAAATAAATAAGAGCATCTTAAGAACTATGAAGTCTCAGAAACGTCTTGCTGTTAAATTTAAAAGACTAAGACAGAGAATGTTTCGTAATATGAAACCCGGATTCTTAAAGTGCAAGATTTTACGTGCCGAACCGGTTGATTCGGTTTCCGGTGAAGTAGTAGTTGAGCAACAGGATTTTATTATCCCGGGTAGGATAAGTCTTGAGTGGAACAGATATTACGGCTCACAAAATAACCGCATTGGCGCATGTGGCCCTGGATGGGAAACTCCGGCTGATGTCAGGCTTGAAATCCTGGAAGACGGAAAAGTTATTTTTCATGACGGTACAGGAGCACCTTCATACTTTGACTATCTGCCTGGTGGTAAGCCTGTTTTCGAACCTGTTGACGGTAGTATGTTTCAAAAGGGAAAAGAACACTATACCGTAAGAGTTAAAGAAGACCTGGTTTTTATTTTTCAATTCCGAAAGAGCCTAAAGGTGAGGCTCTAATAGAACATATAGAAGACCTGTGTGGAAATTCAATCCATTACATACGGGATAAAAATGGACTAAAAGAAATCAGGGAAAGTAGCGGAAGACGAATTGATGTAATTTCCAGAGATGGTCTCATTCAGAAAATGTATCTTATTTACCCTTACCGTGATCCATATCCTCTTGTGAGTTATGAATATAACGAAAACAAAGAGCTTGTTAAGGTCTATGATGCAATGGGTGTACCTTATCGCTTCTGTTACCGTAACAGCTTGCTTATACAACATACCGACCGTAATGGATTATCCTTCTATTATGATTATGATGATTATAGTCCTGAAGGAAAATGTATTCATGCATGGGGTGACGGCGGCCTGTATGATTATCATTTTGTTTACAGGGAAGATGAAAAAATAACCGAAGTTACCGATTCATTAGGAAATGTTTCATATCTGAAATATGATGAGTGTTATATGATTATTGAGGATAAAGACCCTTTAGGAGGCATTACAAGCTACGAGTATGATGATGTTGGCCGCACTACTGCAGTAGTTGATGCTGATGGTAACCGCACGGAATACTATTATGACAAGCGCGGAAATCTTTTAAAATTATCCCGTCCAGACGGAAATAGCATTTCTACCGAGTTTGATGATGCAAATAAACCTAATAAAATAATCGATCCAAACGGGGCTATCTGGCAACAGGAATGGGATTCAAGGGGACTTCTGTTAAAGCAGACAAGCCCTATCGGTGCGGAGACAAGGTATAGTTATGATGAACACGGGCAGCCTGTTTGCTTTACCGATCCTTTAAAGGCAGAGACAAAGTTTTTATTTGATGATTATGGAAATCTGGCTGCCATTACCGATGCTTTAGGTAACACCTCAAAGTATACATATAACTTAATGGGAGATATTACCTCCAGAATTGATTCGTTAGGCAAAAAGATTAATTATGAATACGATCCGAATGGCCGTCTTACAAAGGTTTTACTCCCGGGTGGTGCTACTGTTTCCTGTTCATATGATGCAGAAGACAATCTTATCTCCATTAAAGATGAGAATAGTAGCGAAACCAGTTTTGAATACTGTGGCCTTGGCGAAATTAAGCGACGTATTCAACCTGATGGTGGTATTGTAGAGTATCATTATGATACTGAAGAAAACCTTACTGCAATTACAAACCAGAGAGGTGAACGATATGAGCTGAGACGTGATGCTCTGGGACGTATAATTTCAGAAATAGATTATTGGGGGCAGGAAAGAAAATATGTCTTTTCTGCAGCAGGTCATTTGAGAGAAAGTATTGACCCTTTGGGGCGAGTAATAAAATATAAAACCGATCCATTAGGCAGAATTCTGGAAAAATTGTTACCCGACCCATTCGAACATAGTAAATTCCAAACTGAAACCTTTCAGTATGATCCTAACGGTAATTTAATTGCCTGTGAAAATGCCATTATACGTGTAGAATGGGATTACGATTCATATGGACAAATGCTTAAAGAACACCAGGGTGAGGAATGTGTTGTTTCCAATATCTATGACCTTGACGGAAATCGGACCCAGCGTACTACAAGTATACAGTTTGATGGAAGAACCTACTCCCGAACAATAAACTATAGTTATGATGTATTAGGGCAGGTAACATCTATTTATATTCCAGGACATGATCCTTTACAGTTCTCACGCAATGCACTTGGGCAATTAACCCACGAAATCTTAAGCAAAAACTTAAAACGTCGTTTTGATTATAGTGAAGAAGGACATCTTACCGCACAAAAAGTTCTAAATTCAGAAGGTTCGGTATTTGAGCAGCGATATTCTTATGACAAAGCCGGCAATTTGATTCAAAAGAATGATTCAGTTTATGGAATTGACAAATTTACTTACGACCCTATGGGAAGAATAATCAGTCATTTAAATCCTGAGGGAAAGATTAAGCGATATATGCATGATCCAGGTGGAGACTTAATGTCCACAAAGGCGGAAAGCAATGGAGAAAAATGGATCAGAAAAGGTGAATACGAAGATATATGCTATCATTACGATAGGGTTGGCAATTTGATATCTCGAAAGTCAGAAAATGATGAAACAAAATTTGTTTGGTATGCAAACCAACGATTGATTGAAAGTGTTACTAATGAATGCAAAACTATATATCATTATGATCCTCTGGGAAGAAGGATTAGAAAGGAGACAGACGGTAAAGTAACTAAATTCTGCTGGGATGAGGATACACTCTTAGGTGACATGTCTTGTACTCAGATTAGAGAATGGGTTTATTACCCCTACAATTATGAACCTTTAGCAATGCTCATCAGTGAGGATATTAGTTTAAAAGAAAGCCTTTATCTTTACAATAATGATCCCAATGGTTGTCCAAACCGACTTATTAGTGAAAATGGAAAAGTGGTATGGGCAGCCGAATTCGATGCAATAGGAAAGGTTGAGAGGCTACTGATAAATATAGTAGATAATCCACTCAGAATGCAGGGACAATATTTTGACGAGGAAACCGGGTTATACTATAATAGGTATAGGTATTTTGAACCAAGATTTTGTGCATATATAAGCCAAGATTTTTTAGGTTTAGATGCTGGTGAAAATATATATCTTTATGCACTTAATATATGGAAATGGATTGATCCTCTTGGACTAAGAGGTAATCCTGCAAAAGCAACACATATTCACTATGTTGGTATTGATAAAGCAACAGGCAAGCCCTATTCAGGGTATGCTAGTATGCCTGGAAAACACAAAGGTATTGATGTTTTAAAATATAGATATAATAATGATTTTGGCCGCTTCCAAGGCCAACCAACTGTTGAATATACCAGATATGGAAAAAAGGGAAAAGCTGTTGCTCGAGGTTTGGAACAAAGGGATTTTGAAAAATTTGGCGGACTTGATGGAACAGCAAATAAACAGAATCCTGTTGGTAAGAACAATCGCAATAGATCCAAGTATTTAAATGCTGCAGATAACCATCTGAAGAAAAAAGCTAAACCTAAGCTTAAAATTAAAAAAATTTGTAAACTTTAATGAGAGGGGTAGGTTGTTATCGCCAGAATTGTTTGGAAAGAAAATGTTTTAGTAAATATACAACTAAAAGATGACTTATTTACTATTGGACAATTATTATTCAGTCCTTTTATGAGATTTTATAAAATAAAAAATAATAGTGGAATTTGGAAAAACACAGATTTAAACAAAGTTGAATCATTATTTTGTGTAACAGTCGGAAATGTAGTTCTTAGGAATTTGGTTAGGGAAAAAATTACAGACAAAACTGTAATTCCTAGCAATGAGCCTTTTGAAAAGTATTGGATAAATGTTCATCTTAATTATGATGGCGGTTTTCCATTTAAAGGTGGTAAGCTCATTGAAATGGGGCCAGATGTTGAATCAACAACTGCTCCTGTTATTATTGAAAACCTTGATATCAATCATGATCGTAAGATAATTGAACAGTATGAATTAATAAATATGTGGGGTGATACGGATTTATCAGAACGTCTCATTCATTTTTTTGAAACAGGTATAGACCGAAACCCATTAAAGGAAAAAGTCTTTCCAGGGTTAAATGCATGATAATAGATTTGATAGAGTGTTAGAGTCAACTGTTGTTGACTCTTTTTACCAACAGCATCCTTCGTGTAACCCATCATCCATCATCCATCAATTCCATGACTTGCCGTTAGAAAAATCTGCAGTTTCTTCTGTTGAGTACTCTTTATTGTTACCAAGAACTTTGTATAAATCAAAGACTTGGCCCTTTATAAAGGATTCTTTATTCTTTATTCTTTATATCCTTTATATTTTTATTATTTGTTACGTACGTACGTAAAAATTATCTACGCAAAAGAAATTATGATTTATGATCAAGTCTAATATCCCAATCATACTGATCCGAATCAATTATAGCATTTATTATGTTGTTCTTTTGTTCTTGGGTCACAATTCCTCAATAATCTTAATTCATATTCAAATAATATATGTGTAATTGTCAAAAAGTTAGCACATAGAAATAATGAATTATACATGAGATAATATCACCAAAACTAAAGGGAGGTATTATCAAATGCAGAATAACGAACTTGCATCTATAAGATATAGCCAAGTTGAAGCCTTTCGATCATCAGGACAAACTGCTTCTGAATGGTGTACTGAAAATGATATTAGTATTGCCACTCTACGATACTGGATTACAAAATTAAACCGAAAAAACAAACAAGAACAACAAGGATTTATTGCTTTTTCCTCTGCTGATTCAGAACCATCGACAATTGTTGTAAGAATAGGTAACTATGAAATTGAAGTTAAGGCGGGTTTTGACACAACAACGTTTAGAGAAACAGTTCTAATATTGAAAAACCTATGATTGATGTTAAAATGAGTGAAAAAATATTTCTGTCATGTTCCCCTTGTGACATGAGAAAAAGTATAGATTCTTTGGCTGCAATTGTACAGTTACAGTTTGGAATGGATCCATTCAATAACTCACTGTATGTGTTTTGCAATAAGAGATGTGACAAATGTAAAATTCTCCGTTGGGCAAACAATGGCTGGTGGTTATATTACCGAAAGCTAAGCAAAGGAGTTTTTCGATGGAAGTTCAATCAGGAAAAGCAAGTGCTTGAGGTGTCTGAGCGTCAGTTTCGCTGGCTGCTTGACGGGATGTCTATGGATCAGCCTACAGCCCACAAACCTGTGAAACAACGAATTTTTCTGTGAACAAAATAATTTGCGATGTCTACTGACATTATGCAACAAAAATACAGCTGCAACAGGCTGATTTTCAGCACTTTTTTAGGCCTCGAAATGCTTAAATTTGCTGCATTCCAAGTGATTTTGTGGTAGTATATATTTATGAAAAACAAGATCAATTTTACACAAAGTTCACAACTGAATTATGACAAAATGAATCCTTCCGAACTAATTGATGTAATTAAGAAGCAGGATACGGAAATTCAATCTCTTAAGCAGGAATTAAGCAATATTTTTTCCATGATTCGGCTGAACAATAGCCAGAAATATGGGAAGAGTGGCGATAGTGTACCTTATCCGGAAGGAATAGAACAGCTCAACTTTTTTAACGAAGCGGAGAAGTACGGACGAAAAGACGACCCAGAGCCTTCCTTTGAATCAGCAACAGTAAAAGTACCGAAGAAGCCGAAGGAAAAAGGAAAACGTGACCGTGATTTTTCCGGTCTTGAAGTGACAGTCATTGAGCATGAACTTCCAGAAGAAGAACAAGTATGCCCAGTATGTGGCGATGAGCTTCACGATATGAAAACCGAGGTTACCAAGATACTAAAGTTGGTGCCTGCACATTTTGAGGTAGAGGAACACCGTCGGCATGTATATACCTGTCGTGAATGTGAGAAAACACAAGGTGAGGGTGATTCTATCCCGTTTGTCCGTGCAGACATGCCAAGTCTTCCTCTGCCGGGAAGTTTTGCTTCTGCTGAACTATTGGCCGGAATCATCAATACCAAATATGTAAATCATGTTCCTCTCGCCAGGATCGAAAGTGAATTTAAACGCATGGATAGTGTGGGGATATCTCGGCAAACTATGTCCAACTGGATGCTGAAGATATCCGAACAGTATATGAAACCTATAAATGATCATATGAAGGAAGTACTTCTTGCTAAGCCAGTTATTCATGCAGATGAGACCCACTGCGTCGTGGCATATGAGGATGGAAGTGAATCCCGAAAGAAATGCTATATGTGGGTATACTGCACAGGTATCCACGATATACCAATTGTGTATTATGAATTTCACAACACACGCGGATTCGAAGCCGCTGAAGAGTTTCTGAAAAGTTACAGCGGATTTCTTCACTCGGACGGATATGAGGTTTATCATAAACTCCAGCCTGAAATCACAGTTGTTGGATGTCTTGCGCATATAAAGCGCAAATTTTCTGATGCCATAAAATCCCTTGGGAATGAGGAGAAGAAAAACACTTACTGCTACAAGGGACAGGAATACTGTGATGCCATATTTCATATGGAAAAGCGTCTGAAGGACTTAACTCCAGAAGAACGCTATGAAAAACGTCTGATCCAAGTGAAGCCAATCATGGATGCTTTTTTCGCATGGCTTACAGAAACTTTCCCGCAGACAGTTCCTGATTCACCTGCTTATAAAGCAGTGCAATATGCCTTGAATCAGTGGTCCTATTTTAAAAACATACTTTTGGACGGACGACTGGAATGTACAAATAATTTGGTTGAACGGAGCATACGCCCCTTTGCCCAAGGACGAGCCAACTGGATGACAATTAAGACTAACCGAGGAGGTAGCAGTAGTGCTGCTATCTACAGCGTGATACAGACTGCGTTAGCAAACAATCTGAAAATATATGATTATCTGGTGTATTTATTTAAAGAAATGCCAAATACCGATATGAACATTCATCCAGAACTTATTGATAGATTTGTTCCTTGGTCAAAGGATCTTCCGGCAAATTGCTATAAATCTAAAACTGAATAATTATAATCTTTCCCGGCTTTTAGCCGGGTTATTTATATATGTGTGCTTAGCATTTGACAATTACCCTCAAACGGAACTTTTTACAACACTCGACAAACGGCATAAAATAAAAAAAGCTGTTAAAAGCCTTGATATCAAGACGTTTTGACGGCTATATGCGCAAAAAGAAGCACCCAACCTTTGTATCAAAGATTGGGTGCTTCTATGGTGGAGGCGAGGGGAGTCGAACCCCTGTCCGAAACCACATCCACAAGAACTTCTCCGGGTGCAGTCCTTATTTTAGTATTCCCTCAACCTGACGCCCAATGACACGCTTCAGATATTGGTAGCCTTTAAATTCCACTACAGTTCAAGGCTACTGCTGCAGTAGTTCTAGCATTTAACCTTCCTATGCAAAAGGCCTGACTTAATGACGCCAGCTACCCGAGGTGCAGGAACCCCGGACTGACGGGCCGCCTAATTAGGCAGCAGCTAAAGCGAAATTATCGT
>JAAZCB010001421.1 GCA_012513545.1 Clostridiaceae bacterium | reverse complement strand
TGTCCGTGTCAAGGATAAGCTGTCTGCCTTTCCTGCTCACAGTATTGATAATGACAGGCGCCTGAAGATTGACTGTCATTTTGCTAATATCATCCGGAACTACAACGATACAATACACGGAAACAGTCTCAGCCTCTTTGATTTCCAGTTCTTTTAGCACCTCATCATTCAGATTGATCTCATAGTCTTTTTTTATGGCAAACGGATCAACAATAACAAAGGCCGGCTTGGGCTCAGAAACCCCCTGCAGCCACTTAAACGGAGAACCTTCCTCTTCATTATTGATCAGGATAAATTTCTGCACCTTATCAAATCCCGGCAGGCCGTGATTGAATTGAATAATATCACTTTCATTGATATCAAGATCTCCGAAGTACTTTGTCTGTAAGATCATTTTACAATTCCCCCAATTTATTTATTCACGCATATGCGTTAAATCCCGAAGGGATATACTTTATCCTGATCGAAGCATATTGCGCCATGCTGATATTGACCTGCGAAGGTGTATAATTGAAGCTTATGCCACCCGGTGTTATGGTCCCTTCCACACCATTGGTTGGACCCCTGGCCTTATCTCGTATATTTATTTCAACTCCGCCGCCAGTTACTGTGATTTTTGGTCTGCCCTTCGGCATGACACCTATCCCATACTCATGCACTGTTGTACTATCCCGTTTAGCAATGGCAGCAATCATATTGCTGTTATTCTCTATCGCCGCCATGGCATCCCCGTCACCGGCAACCTTACCGGCGTAGGCCAGTGCCTGCTGCATAGCCTTCTGGCCAGCTTGACGTGTCAAATCTATTGGCTTCATCAGCCCGGAAGTCGCAAAACAATCTGACTGATCAATCACCACTCGAGGCATTTCCGTGCGAATCTCTACCTTTGCTTCCTTGTGGCTCAATTCCAGCCTGGCCTGTCGGTTCTGGATTGACATGTGCGACGGTGTTGTCTCTATATGTAGTTTTGCATCCCTGCGGCTTATTTGTAAAGCCATATCCTCACCATCCGTGGTGTTTTTATTACAGTTTCCTTATATCAAATATCATCTCAAAAAGTCTATCAATGAGGGCATGATAATTCTTGCACCACCTGCAAGAGAGGCCTTGTAGACATTCTCTTCGTTTTTCAGGTTCATTATAGTGTCAGTCATATCCACATTTTCATTATCACTCATCAGCTTTGTAAAATTAGTATTATCATTCTGCATTCTGTTGGCTGTCAGCTCAAGCCGGTTTACACGGGCACCTACGTCGGCTCTGACACGAAGCAGGGTATCCAGATCCTGCGCCAGCTCAGATATCGTTCCGTTGATTGCATCATGATCAGCTGATTCGAGGCCATTCACCAGATCCGTCAGATCCTGAACAAATTTACCCGCTGAGCCAACATCACCAGCTGCAATACTGTTTCCATTATTAAATAGGTCACCTCCGACTACATTGATGTTGATATCATCCCCTGTGCCGATTTCATATTTGATATTCTCAACAGTATTATCCACCTCAATAGCGAATGTGCCATCATCATTGAGAAGTGGTTTGTCAGTTTTGTACCCTGAAAAAATATACCTGCCTGCATAAGTCGAATTGCCAAGGTTGATCAACTGTGTCCTGAGTTGCCTAATCTCCTTTGCGGTGGCCTTCAAATCCTCTTCGCTTTCTGCGCCGCCATCGCTGGCAACTGCCAGTTCCTTCGCTCTCTGAAAAATTTCAGTCATATCATTCAAAGCGGACTCTGTGATATCCATCCAGGATCTGGCATCCTTGAGATTC
>JAAZCB010000285.1 GCA_012513545.1 Clostridiaceae bacterium | reverse complement strand
TATACTATTCTTCTCTTTTCTTGTAAGTTTTCTTATAAAACAGAAGGTAAAAGACACTACTTCAGGCTTCAGGGCAGTAAACAGAAAGGTTATAGAATACTATGCCGAACATTATCCGACAGATTATCCCGAGGTTGATGTTCTTGTTAAATTGAAAAAAAGAAATTTCAGAATTACCGAGCTGCCGGTTGAAATGCTTGAGCGACAGGGAGGAAAATCTTCAATTACAGCACTACGCTCGGTATATTATATGATTAAGGTAAGCCTTTCCCTGCTTATAGGTTCTTTAAGGTCTGCAAGAGAATAGAGAGGTGTTTTGATTGGTAATAAACGTATACTCAATTTCCATACTGTTCAGTGTTTTGTTTCTTGTAATAGTTATTGAACTGGTGAGAAAAAACAGGCTGCAGGAACGATACTCCATTCTATGGATCTTAATGAGTCTGATACTGATAATACTCTCAAGTACACCTTCAATAATAAATACTTTTGCCAGGTGGCTGGATATAAAAAACCCGCCGTCCCTTCTCTTTTTGTTTGGAATGGTCTATCTTATTATTTATAGTCTTAATACTACAACCGTTGTATCAAAGCAGTCGGAAAAAATAACCAGGCTCACCCAGGAAATTGCCCTCCTTAGCAAGAAGATTGATGATGAAGATAAAAAGTAATAATTGCCTTATTGCTTAGTCATATTTATAATAAGTTAATTAATATAATATTTGTTAACTATTAAGATAAAATTGCTTTTTGCCGTTAAAATTGTTATAATGGTGTCAAAAATGGCATTATAATAGCACTGACTTACAATATGTCTTATTTGGTGTATATATGTGATAAAAAGCAGCTTTACTTGGAGGTATCTATGTTTTTGCATAACATAATAAACAAACTCAGAGGACATAAAATTATCTCCGATTTTCTAACCCCTCAGAGTTTTGGTCAGTTCAGGAGGTACCTAATAACAGGATTTACCTCTTTTGGTGTTGAGTATACGTTATTTCTTATTTTGAATGAAATAGTATTTGTCAGGGTTACTCCACCTTTTTATTCAGAAATAAATAACCTTGTATTCTCTCTAACGAATGAAAGTATGACAATGTTTACTTACAACTACCAGTTATCAAACACTCTGGTTTACATAGTTATTTTCTGGTTTAATTTCCTGGCTAACAGGATTTGGTCTTTTAAGTCCAAGCAAAAACTTGGGAAACAGCTAAGCATCTATTCTGTTCTTTTTATATTAAATCTCATTATAATAAGCTCTCTATTTCATCTGTTTTCAGATGTGCTTGGAATTATGCCCCGAATTGCAAAAGTATTGATAATGGGCTTTGTTGTATGCTGGAATTTTATAATATACAAAAAAATAATTTACAAATAAGCTTCGCAGTTTGTCGTTGATTTTCACTAAGCTGTTCGAACATGAAACCCGACAAAGCAGTTCATATAGATTCTTATTACCTGGAGGAATTTATGGATACATATACATTATCCTTTGTTATACCGGTTTATAATGAGGGCAGGCAAATATACAAAAACATAATCATATTGACAGATCTTTTGTCAAAAAACAATATTAACCATGAAATAATTCTTGTTGACGACGGCTCAAGAGATAATTCATGGGAGGAAATCAGCAAGCTTTGCAATAATAAGCCAGGAATCCGTGCCTTTAGATTGAGCAGGAATTTCGGAAAAGAATCTGCTTTATGCGCAGGGCTTGATGCAGTAAATTCTGATGCTTGTGTTGTAATGGATGCGGATCTTCAGCATCCTCCCGAGCTTATACCTGAAATGATAAGGTTGTGGCAGGAAGAAGGTTATGATGTTGTTGAAGGTGTAAAAATGTCACGCGGCAAGGAAAGAATTGTTAACAAGCTTGGCGCTCATCTCTTCTATGATGTTTTGTACAAGCTTTCAGGTTTCGACCTTAACAGCGCGTCAGACTTCAAATTGTTCAATGCAAAAGTATTGCATGCATACCGTCAAATGGGTGAACATAATACCTTCTTCAGAGGTATGTCGGAATGGGTAGGCTTTAAAAGAAAAAAGATTCCCTTTCATGTAGCTGACAGAACTGAAGGAACTACCAAATGGCCTGTAACCAGACTGGTTAAGCTGGCAATAACTGCTATTACCTCATTTTCTTCTATTCCTCTTCACATTGTAACTATTCTTGGTATAATGTTTTTAATAGGTTCAATAATCCTAGGTATTCATACAATTTATATGAAAGTATCGGGAGGAGCATTAAGTGGCTTTACAACTGTAATTTTGCTGCAGCTCATTATCGGCAGCACTTTGATGATTAGTCTGGGAATTATCGGGACATATATTGCCAAAATCTTCGATGAAGTAAAAAACAGACCGAGGTATTTAATATCTCAAACTGTTCAAAGCTCTAAAAGTAAAATGTAACGCCTTTTTGGTTTTGTAGCATAGAATTATATCAGGGGGAATCAGATAAATGTTTGGTGTTATTTATATTATTCTTGGGTGGTATAACGGATATTTTTTCTTGAGGAAACTAATTCCTTCAATATTTAACTATTCAAGAACAAAGGACTTGTTTAGACGGCCTGTTAGCCTTCCGGTCTGGATGGTTACTTTGCCGGCTTCTTTTCTGACAGGTATGCTTTTAATCACCTGGACAACCTATATTGCAGCTTATATATTCCGGTCCACGCAAAATCCCATGCTTTATGGAAATGTGTGTTCCATTTCAATTTTTTTTATTGTTGCTGCTTTCATAAGCATAAAAAACAGGACATACTATATTAACGCTTTCAAAAACACGAACAGCGGACCAGGCTCTGATAACGGAGTTTTTATGCAGCTGCGTAGCTTTGTTGTCAAATATAGTACCGAGCTGTTTTATTCCTTGTCTTTTTTGTTGATTTGGGCATATTTTATGTTCAGGTCTTTCTACATAAAAAAAGGTACAATATTTATCGGGCATTCGGTATTCAGCGACTTTGCCCCCCACCTTTCGGTTATAAGGTCATTTTCAATGGGTTCAAATTTTCCTACACAATACCCCCATTTTGCCGAAGGTAATATCAGGTACCATTTTATGTTCCAGTTTTTGTGCGGTAATCTTGAGTTTCTGGGTTTAAGACTCGATTGGGCCTTTAATCTGCCGAGTATTATATCAATAGTTTCATTTCTGATGTTGCTGTATGCGTTCACCATACTGCTGCTTGGAGAGAAACTGATAGCCATATTTACGGGTATTCTATTCTTTTTCAGGAGTTCCTTTGCCTTCTTTACGCATATATCAACGATGAACTCTACAACAGAATTCTTTAACAATTTAAAAACTCTTGCAGTTCATATAGGGAAAACTGAAAACGAAGGGTGGGGACTGTGGTCCCAGAAGGTATATGTCAATCAAAGGCATTTGCCGTTTGCCCTCGGTCTTATGATGCTTTTACT
>JAAZCB010000284.1 GCA_012513545.1 Clostridiaceae bacterium | reverse complement strand
TAATGGCGGCATAAGCGTAACTTGCTGTGACAATATTTGTTATGTCGTACCGGTAGTAGCATAAGAATAGAAAATAAAAGGTGTCATAAGGTGCCTGGCACTGCAAAAGGTGCCTGGCACCAAATTACTGCGGCAGAATATCTGCCGGAATTTCATTTTCAGTAAAATAAACCCTATGATAAGTATAAAAGTAAATTGTAAAAGTTTAAAGACAATATATATGGGTAAATTCTATATCATAAATCAAAAAAACACAAAAATTCATGATGGCATAAAGAAAGTCAATTAAAAAAAGAGGTGATGCTATGCTAAAAAGTAATGTTTTAACTAACAGAAGTTACATAACAACAAGCTTAGTGCTAATTACAGTTTTGTTTTTCAATATTTTTTTACCAATATCTACATCTGCACTTTCAAATGGATCTGCAGATTATGATATAGTTGATTATTTTATAGCTGTCGACCATCCCCCATTTCAACAAGAATACTCAGGTGATGGATACAGCTATCTAAATGTTGGTATTTCAGTACCACTTCAACATTTTCAAGGAGTGACCGTTACCGGTACTGTAGAGGGCAACAATAGTATGGTTGAAGCAATCGGTCAGGTTGATGACATGGGGCGGGTATTATTGTCCTTCCCATTGTATTCATATGGAAATTATGAAATTGTTATTTATGATGAAAACGGTTTAGTAATATTTGAAGAAGCTGTTATGGTAGATTCTCAAGAGGGTGAATTTAATATTGAGCAGTTAGAGCCGTCCCCTCTCATTGAGGTTGAGTCAGAGCCGGAATCCGAGGAGGTTATAATTACGGAACCTGAAATTGAGATAGAGCCGGAGCCTGAAACGGTACTTGAGAATGGAGGCAAGACAGAAACAGTGCCAGAACCTGATAGGGAGCCTGTAACGGAAACTGAAAGTCCGTCTGAAACAGAGTCCGAGCCAGTGGTAAGCATAACTGATTCTGAAGGGAAAGGCATTGGAATTTGGATGCCGCTTATTGGGCTTGGGATTGGTCTTGGAGTTATAGGTCTGTTTTTGACAAAATCAAAGCCATGCAAAGATAAATTCTTAGCTTGGCAGAAAGCTGAGCAACTTCGGAAGGAAAAACGTGCAATTGCAGACAAAGCTAAGGCTGATGCAGATAATGCTTCCGCCGCAAGAGCTGAAATATAAGCCGAACTTTCTGAGATTCGGCAAAAATATCCAAGTGCAGGCAAGCCCGGAGGTGATGAGTCATGGATTGAGTCAGAGGGCAGGAGAATAACCGGTCGTGATATTGAACTCCGCCGTGAGGCTGAGCGCGCAGCATATGAAAAGTATCGTGAAAACCCTAATCCGGAGACTGCCAAAAAACTAGAGGAAGAATGGAAAGAATCTGCTTCGCCTGAATCTGAGGCTGAAAGAAAAGAGATTGAAGAAAGAGCAAAAGACCTTGAACGCCGCCTCAATGAATCTATTAAAGAGGAACAAAATGCTATAAAAAAAGCTGACGAGGCAGAAAAAGCTGCTGAAAAAGCTGCTGAAAATGCTGATGCTGCCAGACGTGCTTATGAAGAATGTATCGGAAGTACAACATCCGGCACAGATGGTGACACTCCCGGCAGCGGCACATCAATCGGCACAGAAGAACAACCTTCACAAACCAAAGAACGTCCATGCAGTGAAAATGAGCCTCCTCAAGAGCGTAATATAATAGAACTTGGTACTGTTACACTCCCGGTGCAGTTGAAAGTTCGTCTTGATGGCTGTCATGCTCATGCTGCAGCAGTAACTGCAACAGATATTAGTGAGCAACTATCAGATGCCTCAGAAACACTAGGATGGCTAAGCAGTGCAATGGACCTTAAAGGAATTGGAAGTGCATTAATAAGAGACCGTTCCGGATGGAAGATGTTAGGTGAGAGTATTGCACCCGGTATCGGCAAAGTTACCGGTACTCCAATTCCAACATCACCATTACAGGCCGGAGTGGATATATTATCCTTCTATGCGAAAATTGCCGGTATAATTGTAAAAAAGGTACCTGAGTTGCAGGACCGTCGTCTTAATGATTGTACTGTTTATATTTCAGATATTAGACGTACAATGCGTGCAACCTGCTCTGAGATTTGGGTATGCAAAAACGGTCAATGGGTATTTGATGAAAAAAGATTCACTTTGACTTTAATTAGAGAGGTGAAAAGTGGAGAGAGAAAATTTGAAAACATAACTTGGGCACAAGCTCAGGAGGAAATTGAGAAGTGGGAAAATATACAGATGAATAAACTTAAAAGAGCACTTGATGAATTAGCCGATATGGAATCGAGGTGCAGATAATAGCAAAAATCAATCTGCCGATTTACGGCAGATTGATTTTTTTGTTTATCATCTAATGATAATATTTACTTATTTAACTTTTCAATGATTGCCTTTAGAAATACAGGCAGGTCATTAGGGTTCCTCGAAGTAATAATATTACCCGAAACTACAACCTCTTCATCTACATATTCTGCTCCTGCATGAACCATATCATCCTTTA
>JAAZCB010000283.1 GCA_012513545.1 Clostridiaceae bacterium | reverse complement strand
TTAGTGCATTCTGTTAAGAGGAAAATGCCTGGGCTTTCTTTCCTCATAGAAAATACAATCAGAGGAAAATGAAGTAGGGCTTTTTGTTACACTATTAAGTGTACATTTACCCTCATGTTGATGAATACAATTAGATGAACAGTTGATAGTAGTCATGGAACCACTCCCGGTTTGTAAGAGTATAAATATTATTAATGAAAATAATAGTTTATTGTTCCCATAATAAGTTTAAATATTTACAGCTTTTAATTTATTATTCCCAGGGAATTATATGGTGTATAAAATAATAGCCGCACCTTTGTAAGGTGCGGTTTATTTGAATAACCGCCCATTATCCAAAAAAGAAGATAATCGACAGTTAGTAGCCGTATAAAATTGATTGGACAATATATCTTACGTTGGAAATGGGCGAAATATTTATATATTTTTTTTAATTATTAAGAATAACAGGTTCACTTAATTTGTTTATATATTATACTATGAACATAAATTAATAAATGTGATACCATAATTTGTGTATTAAATTTTAAGAAGAGTTGTTAGAGGAGTAGCTATGAGCTTTGTAAATGTTCCCAACATACCCCAAAATAGAGTAAAATCAGTTCTGGTGGATGGAAGAATTGACAAAAATATAGAAGCCGGTTTTGAAAAAAACGGTATCTCTGTTATAAAAACAGAGCTATATCCTGCTTTGTATGCTGCCGTATCCTATCATCCGGATATTGTATTCCACCATTTGGGAGGAAACAGGATTATCCATGCACCGGACACAAGCATAAATGTTATAAAGAGATTATCCGGGCTTGGGTTTGAGCTTGTAGCGGGAAATTCGGAATTGTGTCGTAATTATCCCGGTAATATACGCTATAATGCAGCAAGGGTTGGGAATATTGCATTCCACAATACAAAATATACAGATGCTGTTCTAAGAGAAAATCTTGAAAATATGGGTGTGGAACTGGTCCATGTTAACCAAGGGTATGCCAAATGTTCTGTTTCCATAGTGGATGAGAATTCAATAATAACCATGGATAAAGGTATTGCAAGGACAGCTGAGGCAAAAGGTCTTGAAGTGCTTGTAATTGAAGAGGAAAATATAAGGCTGCCTGGGCTGGACAAAGGCTTTATCGGGGGCAGTACAGGGCTTTTGGATAGAAACAAGTGGGCAATAACAGGAAATATTGAAAAACTCGCCTCGTTTTACAAAGTATATGATTTTCTTCATAAAAAAGGGATTGAGATAGTGTGCCTCTCAAAAGAAGATGTTATTGATATAGGCTCAATAATTCCGATAATTACTGTATAAGTATTTGTTTTGGTAAAAAATCACTTCTTTAAACATTGTAACTTACTATATTTAATTGCATATAATATACTATGAAATTCTGATTAATGCTTGGATTATTATATGATTTATAATATTAACAGAAAAAATTATAGCAATAAATGGACGATTTTTGTGTGCCAAAAATTGCATATGACACCTACTGCATACAACAAATTACTAAGACATATACTACGTTTGAAGGGATGTGAAGTTGATGCAGTTTCTTTGTATTGGGGTTAATGAGTGTGCAGACCTTGTAAAAGAATATATAACTAATGAATTAAAGGCTTTAGATAAATATAGCATTAAATATAGTGTAAACGATGTAGCGGATTTGGAAGGCTCAACTTCTCTTGTGTGCAGTGTTGATGAGGAAAATGCTTTACAAGACAAACATGATTTGGTATGTAATGAACTTATAGCATGTATTTCAAATGCTTTAGCAGATTATATAATTAAAGAATACGAAGAGAAACTGATTTTAAGGATAATAAACAGTAACTACTGCTATTTTAATTCTGTTGAAAAGAAAGAGATATTAAGGCTGACTTTTTCCATAATCAACAATCAGGATAAAAACTTTTTAAACAGCCTTTTCCAGATGCGAAGGAGAAACATAATAATACGTAAGCTCCTTGAATATTTCCAGAGTGCTGATACCGTTATACTTGATGGTTTTGTAAACTTCAGGCTGAAGGATTATATAAAGGATCTGGAAGAAGTGGTTGACAAGGCGGTAGACGATTTTCTCATGGAAAGGGAATACAAGGAATTTATAAGGCTTTTAAGATATTTTGTTGACATACAGGAACCTAAATTTAATATTATTCACATAGTAGTTGGTTATGATAACAGGTATGTACTCCTCGATGAAGATAAACGGGAAATAACAAACGAATGTATACAGGAGTTTATGAATGATATTCCCGGAGGAGAAATCAACTATGATGATTTACTGGTAAGTTCTCTTATTACTATGGCACCAAGAAAAATAGTAATTCATGGTTCAAAGAGTTTCAGGAACAAGGAGCTTCTGGAAACAATCAAAAACGTATTCTGGGGTAAGGCGGTTATATGCGGAGACTGTGAGCTGTGTATAGTCAATATGGCAAGAAGTGAAACCAAAAGCTGATAAATTCTTGAAGGATTTATAGGCGCATTTTTTGTAGAAAAATTGAAACAACTACTGCTGAGGCAAATAGGAAATTAGTACTAATACTAATTTCCTATAATTTTTTTTAATCATAAATATTGACATGGTTTTAACAAATGATACAATATATTGTATAATACAATATGCTGTATAAAAAATAAGAATTGATACAGCATATTGGGTAATATGCAATAAATGGGGTTTCTTAAGTTGAATAGAAGCAGCTGAACAGTTTGTTTTCGCAGGAGTATACGTTTTAATTGCTTTGAAGCGCATAAGGTTTTTATTTATATAGTTTGATTTGTAAGGCACAAAAGCTAAGAAACCAAGAAGCATAAGATGAGATTTAATAAGGAACCAAAGATGAATATTAAAAAGGCAAAAAGAGAGTTTTTAGCTCTCTTTTTGCCTTTAACGAAATAATTACAATGATAATTTGATTTAAATAATAATATAATAAAATTAATGATGGAATATTTATGGATTGTAATACCTTTAATATTTATGGTAAAATGAATTTTATCCGATAAGGGATTAATAAAAGGTTTCACGTCCGATACTGTTTAATTATATGGGAGGGCATAAACTTGAAAGTTGTTGGGTTTATAGGACCGAGTGGAACAGGTAAAAGCCATAGAGCGGTTTGGGTTGCCAGAGAAAGAGGAATTGACTTTATTATAGATGATGGGCTTTTGATTAGAGGAACGCAAATAATTGCAGGTACATCTGCCAAGAAGGAAAAAACCAAAATAGGTTCTATTAAGCGTGCATTATTTACTGACGATGCCCATGCCAACGATGTTAGAAAGACCTTGCAAAATTACGGAGCAGAATCACTGCTTATATTGGGAACTTCCGACGGCATGGTTGAGAGTATAGTAAAAAGGCTTGAACTTCAGGAAATAAGTGAAAAAGTATATATTAATGAGGTGGCTACCGAGTTTGAAATTAATCAGGCACTGTCAACCAGAAAACAGCAGGGAAAGCATGTAATTCCTGTACCTACGTTCGAGATTAAAAAGGATTTCTCGGGGTATTTCCTTGACCCTCTTCATATTTTCAGAAGGAAAGGAAAGGGAAGCTTCCAGCTTGTGGGAGAAAAGTCTGTTGTAAGACCCACCTTCAGTTATCTTGGAAATTATACTATTTCAGACTATACAATCTATCAAATCATAGAATATGTTGCCTCAAATATTGAAGGAGTAAGCAAAATCTCAAGGTTCAGGGCAGAAAACCATTCTGACGGGATTTATATAGATATGGACCTCGTCTTGTTTTATGGATACAGTATAAAGCCACTCCTTCGGGATGTCCAGAAGAAGGTCATAGAAGAAGTTGAAAGGCTCACGGCGCTAAACATCAGTAGTTTGAACCTTACAGCCAAAAGCCTTGTGCTGGACCCAAAAAGAACAGTTGTATAACCACCTGTACATGCTGTATAAGCCTTATTTGAGATTGCAGAAACCAACCAACTTCTGGATGCTTCTTAAAAGAGCATCCTTTGAATTACCCCAGGGCGCGTCATTGTTGCGGTAGTCAAATTTTTTAGTGAACCAGTTTACTTCGTTCTGTATACGTTCAAGGTTCTGAAGCTGCATTGACATGAGGTTTTCCACGAATATGGCTGTTTCTTTTGAATTAAGGTGTTTGCCCGAATCCTCAAGAAGTTTCCTGAGGTGTTTTATACAAAAGCCCTTCTGACCGTTAAAAAGGTTCTTGAATTCTTCTTCCTTGAAATAAAGATAGAATATAACATCAATATACCTTTCCATTGTATGGTCAATTCTAGAACAAATTGTGCAGGAATTTTCAAGCTCTGAAAGCTTTGATATGAGTTCACCCACAAGTTTGCCGGTCTCGGTTTGCTTAGAAGACAATTTGTTTGAGAGGTTTTTCATAAGGGATATTTCCGAATCTTTTTTAAGAGCACCAGCCCTGTTTTCGTAAAGCTTTTTAAGCCGGGAGTTCTGCTCGGACATGTGTGTATCTACAATAAGTCCAAGACCAAGTCGGTTGTTCTGTGAGTTGTAGAGAAGCTCGAAATGTCTTTGACAGAACCCTTTTTCGTTTGTCTGTATTCTTCCTTCAGGCTCCATCAGGAATGGTCCTAAAACGTATTCAATGCTCTCATCTTCAAGTTTTTTTTCAAGTATGCACATGGGGCATTCGCATTCTGTCCTGAAAGCATCGGTTACAGGAATGGTGTATATTTTTTCCTTCATAGGATATTTCCTTTCGCAAAATAAATTATTTTTTATAATTATAACATAAAAAAGGGTATTATATTGATGTGATCTAAATACCGTATGAAAGTTGTGTCCTTTTGATTTTTTAGGATCAACCTGTTTGGAGGGCAAAATTATGGAGTATAGAGGCTATAAATTGAAGGAGACTGAAAACAGTGTAATTGTCGAAGGTGTAAAAGATTTTAATCCTGTTCATGTTTTTGAGTGCGGTCAGTCATTCCGCTGGAAAAGGCAGGAGGATGGAAGTTATACAGGGGTAGCTAGAGGGCGGGCTATAAGGACTGCTTACAGGGAAGGAGCACTTGAGCTTTATAACACCAACCTTACGGACTTTAAAAACATCTGGTTTGATTATTTTGATCTTGGGCGGGATTATTCACTGGTAAAGGAAAAAATAATGAAGGATGATATAATGAGAAGCGCTGTTGCCTTTGGCTATGGAATCAGGCTTTTAAAGCAGGATATCTGGGAGGCGCTCATTTCTTTTATAATATCTGCAAATAACAGGATTCCCAGGATTATGAAGACTGTTGCCGCGATATCTGCGGTATACGGCAGCGAAATAGAAGTGGACGGTCAAAAGTATTACACCTTTCCCGGTGCAAAAGAGCTTTTGGGATCGACGCTTGAAAAGCTTGAGGAGTGCAGGGGGGGATTCAGATGCAAATACATTATGAGCGCGGCTCAAAGTATTGAAGACGGAACAATGAAGCTTGATGCAGTATCCGGAATGCAAACCGACGAGGCCAGGAATTATTTAATGAAGTTTAATGGAGTTGGTCCGAAAGTCTCGGATTGTGTTTTGTTATACAGCGGAACAAAATACAACGTATTTCCGACTGACGTATGGGTTAAAAGAGTTATGGAAGAATTATACTTCGGCAGGGAAGCAAGCTTTAAGGAAATACAGGATTTTGCGGCAGATTATTTCGGAGAGTACGCGGGTTTTGCACAGCAGTATCTGTTTTATTATGCACGGGAGAATCGTGTGGGTGTCAAATAGCTTGATGATTTTCTCACACGGGGAAATATTTCCCAGGAGTCAATTCTCTGTAAATACTAATAAACAAGCCTTGTAGCCAAATCTAATCTGTAAAAGCATATATTATTCTGATTTATTAAGCATTCAATAGGTTAGCAAAAATATATAAGGTTTAACAGCTTTAAAAGTGTATGAAACTGTTTGTTAATAAGTCCTTCGGGATGTTATAATGTGTTTGTAGCAGTTCGGATAAGATCAAATCAACCTGAAATGTACGTAGTAGCCTATTATTTTGAACCTACATTTGACAAAAGGGAGTTTGGAGTTTGGAAGCTTATATCAGGCCCCAAGTTAATTCCGGAACATATCATAAGGTATGTGCAACGGCAGGGGAAGGCAGAGGTTTTCAGCAGAACACCCACCTAGCATTGGGCTAGGTGTCAAAATATAGGGAGACGGCATTTTGGGTATTAATATACAAAAAAAGCCTCAACATTATTTTGGGGCTTTTTTTGTATTTATTTAACCTCTTTCGAACGAAGTGAAAGAGGGAAAAACGGAGGGACTTGATGTCCCGGTGTTTTTATTGGGGCCATTTACCGAAGTTTTTTTAACTACATGGCACGTCCCGGAATAATGGCATCGACAATACCGTAAATCAGTGCGCCAATCAGTGAAGCAGTCATTGTAACTGCGTATCCTGCTACAAAGAATTGGGTTACATAGATTATTACGGCTGCAAGTAAAAAGCCTGTAATTCCTCTTCCAAAAGGAGTTGCATTTACCCCGAGAAGTTTTAATGCGAGGTAATCCAGCGCAGCTAGAACGATTGCCCCTGTAATAAGTGGCCAGAATCCATTTATTGTAAATCCACGGGTTAAGGCCGCAGTAATGGCGAGTACAACCGCACCTACCACCACTCTTATTATAAAGTGAGTTATGTTAAAATTTTGAACTCTGGCGCTGTTAAATTGATTAGCCATAGTATCACATCCTTTCCTGAATGTTTTTTAACACTATATTGTTAAATTCATTTTCATTTGCCTACATCATTAATATTATTAATAATAATTATTATATTTATTCAAATGGTATAAACTAAACAAAAAATATACGATTGTGGAAACAAATATATTTATATATAATAAAAAGATGATAATAAAATAATGAAGCAAATATTGGAAAACAGTTCAGTTTGTATATTATTATTATATGGAAGTAGTAGGAAACGGACACTGAAAAGACTTGCAGGGACAAAACAAAGGCATATATAATTATATGTATTAATACGATAAAGAATTTATACCGTTTTTGAAGTGAAGTAAAGGGGATGGTTGCTTATGAAGCTCAACAACTGGCTTAATGATGAAATGCCTGGAGTAGCGAAATCGCTCGAGGAAATGAACAATAAATATTTCCTTAATGAAAAAACAATTGGGATTGCAGGAAAAGAGTCTGTTTACAATGTGATTCACAACTTAAGGTCAGCTTTGTTTCCGGGGGTTTATGAAAAGTACGCCATTGACGAGAAAAGGATAAATATTATAATCGGAAGCAAAATAAGGGCGGCGGCAGTTGAATTAAGCGACCTTGTAGAGAGATCCCTGGTTAACAGATGCATGGAAAAGGACAAGGAACACAAGGACTGTACAAAATGCAGGGATATGGCAAATGAAATAACTATCGACCTTTTACAAAAGCTTCCTGAATTGAGAAAGAGGCTTCATTCGGATATAAAAGCAGCATATCAGGGAGACCCGGCGGCGATGACAAAGGAAGAAATACTTTTAAGCTATCCTTCCATAAACGCGGTCAGTATTTACAGGATTGCTCATATCCTTTATCAGCATGAGGTGCCTATTGTCCCAAGGATTATGTCTGAGTACGCACACCAGCAGACAGGGATAGACATTCATCCGGGAGCAAAGATAGGAGATTGCTTCTTTATAGATCACGGGACGGGAGTTGTAATAGGTGAAACCTGTACAATAGGAAACAATGTTAAAATATATCAGGGTGTAACTCTTGGAGCAAAGAGTTTTGCACTGGATTCGGATGGAAGGCCTGTAAAAGGCATCAAAAGGCATCCGGATATTGAGGATAATGTTGTAATATATGCAGGAGCTACAATTTTAGGAGGAGATACGGTAGTAGGGCATGATTCGATTATAGGCGGAAATGTCTGGCTTACCCATTCTGTGCCGCCTTTCACTAGAGTTTTAAATGCCCAGCCAAACCCGATAGTTAAGAATGACAAGACGGAAGATATATAAGAGAGGAAGGCGATTTTCATGAAACTTTTTAATACACTTACAAGAAAAAAGGAAGAGTTCAAGCCTATTGACGA
>JAAZCB010000282.1 GCA_012513545.1 Clostridiaceae bacterium | reverse complement strand
TGCATATTGTAGTCAATGCTTTTTAATATTTCTTCATGTAAATTTCCATAGTACCCAAATCTGCACTGACCGCAGCCGCTTCCAAACAGAATGAAATCAGCACCATTTTCCAGTCCATAAATGAAATCTCCAAGGACTGTCTTAAAAGGAAAGCATGCAAATTCCGGAGAGTGCATTACTCCCTGTTCCAGAGTGCCTTTTGAGCAAAAGGGTGGCATTACATATTCTATTTCTGAGGTATCCAGCAAAACTTTAATTGGAATATACATGTTACCCATATGTGGAAATGTAATTTTCATTAATAATCACCCAACCATATCTAAAAATGCTTCAAGTCTTGTGTCAAAGCCTGCTTCACCAGTGTGCTCATCGACAGTCAGCTTTAATAGAGGCAGACTGTAAAAGCTGGATTTGAATTTTCTCTCAATAAATTCCAGAATAAAAGCATCCAGGCCGCACGCAAAAGGAGTCAGATATATTACTCCTCTTATATTCAGGTCCTGTGCGAAAGCAAAGGCGCTGCCCAAAAGTTCAAAGCCTATTTCCCAAAAGGCCTTACCCTGAAAAGGATAAGCGTTTTCTCTCTTTGTTTCATGCTTTAAATCCCGGGGAGTATATACGCTAATATTTCTTTTGCGCAGTTTTTCAAAAAGCCTCATGCTCAAATAGCTGTCATATAGCATATAAGGATGTCCGAGTATTGAAATAGCAGGTTTATCAATGCTCTGACTAGCAGAGTAACCGCTTGACCCAAGCTTTGCCTGCTGGTCTTTTTCATAGTCCTTTACGGCGTCTTTAAAAGCAAAAAGGGCCTTATTTTTGTCCACATTGAGCATTACTGCTGCTTTTTTAATGCTTTCGAGAGTTTTTGATGCAGACGCTCCAAGGCATATTACAACTTCTATTACATTAATTTGCCTTTTCAGGTTCAACAAGGTCATATCAGGAAGACCGCAGAATTTTGGACATGTAAATTCATTGCTATCCAGGCTTTCATACCGGGGTATAAAAATATAGTCAGCCTTATCCTTAAGGTCCAGGACATGACCGTGAAAAACCTTTACCGGAAGGCAGGTTTCATTGCTGCAATGCTTTACTCCCAAGTCTAGTATTTGTTTGTTTGTATCGTCTGAAACAATTACGTTGCATCCAAGGTTTTTAAAAAATTGTTCCCATAGCACATGGTGTTCAAAGTAGAATAATCCCTTGGGTATACCGATGGTTATCATTTTATGCTCCTTTTAAATATTCTTTATATAAAAAAGTCGAATTTTTCAAATTTCACTACGGCATATTACAGATGCTGGAACGACCATAACACGGACAATCCCGTTTCATATTATTGGCTGACATTCTAAAATTTATACTATACGGTTTATGTTATACAAATTATCAAAGACGACAAAAAGAGTTATTATAAGATACAGACTGATAGGCTCAGAGATACGGAGGCTATTTATTGCATATCATCCGGGGGTATGGCTTAAGCATATCCTTAAGCTTTGAAGAATCGTCTGACTTGTTGGAAAGCCAGAGCTTTTCAAGGCCGGGTTCTATAATGGCCGGCATGCGGTCATGAATGTGTGAAATACTTTCATCGGCAGAAGTTGTTATAATTACAAAACCTGTAAAGGAGTTGTTGTTTTTATCGAGAAAGGTATTGTACAAGCCTGCCATAAAGAAAAGCTTCCTTTGGGGAACGGATATTTCATATTTAATTTTCTTATCCTTATCCTTTTTCCATTCAAAATATGAATTTGCAGGTATGAGACACCTTTTTTCCCAAAAGGATTTTCTGAACATAGGCTTGGTTTCAATAGTTTCAGAGCGGGCATTTATAATGAGTTTGTTGTCATAGGTGTAAAAGCCCCATTTCAAGAATGTCAGCCTGTCCTTAACAATAACTGGGGCAGTGTTTGTTGGGAATATCTCCCCTGGTTTGAAGCTTAAATTCTCTTCAACCTCACTGACTATGTCTGAAATCTCTCGATATTCATCGTCGGTGCATATTAAAAACCGGCCACACATAAATATTATCTCCTTTATTGGAAGTCAGTGAATCCTTGTTAACGTTTCATTTAAAATTATACCTTAAGCAGGTGTATAAGAAAAGAGGTGCATTTTTTTATAATGTGCATGTATCAGCTATCTATACTGTTATTTATGGTTTATAGCAGATATTAGCAAGCTTTTAACTAAAAAACATGAAGCATAAAGTATCAAATTGGAAATGAACTCCTGTTTAGATGAATTTGGAATTATGGTAATCAGGGTAAAAATTAATAATCAATCAGTCCCCTAAGAATAGAGCTCTGCATATTATGAAGTAGGAGCAATTAATTATAGGGGGCTTATTATGTCGACTTATAATATTGGAGATATCGTAGTTAGAAAATCACATAATCAGGACATATATTTTAAAGTAGTTGATATCTTAAACAGAGACTCAGGAAAGCCCATTTATCTACTAACCGGTATGTTTTACAGGATTTTGGCTGATGCATCTGAAGATGATCTTATAAAAATGGATCTTGCAGTCGTACGTCCAACACTTCAGCGTGAGATAATGATGGCAAAGAGAAACACCTTCAGAGGAAATTCGGTATCGAGGTTTTTTCTCTTTAACAGAGTTAGAAGAAGGTCGGGAAAAATTCTGCAAATCGATTCAAGTGAAAGATTTCTTGAAATGTGCAGGGACCATTACAAAGAGGCGGGGCTTCTATCAGTAGGGATTGTGGCAGATGAAAACAAACAGCCTGAGCTGGTTATGCGTGCTCTGAAGAATAACAGACCGGATATACTTGTTATAACAGGCCATGACGGTATTAAAAAAGACAGTGGAAACTTAAATTCAATTGACAATTACAGAAACTCAAAGTACTTTATTGAGTGTGTCAGGGAAGCTAGAAGCTATGAGCCGGATAAAGATAAATTATGCATCTTTGCAGGTGCATGCCAGTCTTATTTTGAAGGTATTATGAATGCAGGTGCAAACTTTGCAAGCTCTCCGGGAAGGATAAACATAAATGCACTAGACCCTGCAATTGTATCAGAAAAGGTAGCACTGACAGACAGAAGGTACTTTGTAACGCCTCAGGAGATTGCAAAGATCACCATTACAGGTGCAGAAGGTGTTGGGGGAATTAGAACCAGAGGACACCTGTACTAGTAGTGTATTCTCAAATTACCTGTGCATAATGAAAATCCGAGACTGGTCGTCTGTTTCGAAAACAGCTCACCTATGCAACTCGGAATCCCGATGGTTTAATGGGTCCGGAGGATTTATATCAGGAATTTGAGAAACACTATACCAATAAATAAAATCTTATATATAGTTTATTATTTGTAATAGATGTTAAAGGTATTTGTTCATAAAAATATCAGTTCATTACAGACAAAAATCATATAGTCCCCGGTTTACTGCGGTGGAAGTAGCTTTTTACATCCACCGTTTCTGTTTGGAAATATTTACAGTTGGAGAATGTCAGGTTGAAGCAAGTCCTTCAATAATGTAAAATGGTGGTGAAGTTATTAGTATCAAGTATGTTATTCATATAATTAATAGAGGGAGATGGCTTTGGGAAAGAAACTTTTTATAACGGAAAAACCTTCGGTAGCAGCTAGTTTTGCCGGAGTTCTTGGAATGAATGTGTCAAGATCTGACAGGAATAGAGGCTATGCAGAGTCGCAGCATTCCATTGTAACATGGTGTTATGGACATCTTATTACAATGGCTTATCCTGATGCATACAGCCCTAAGTATAAAGAATGGAAGGTCGAACACCTGCCTATAATTCCTGAGGAGTACAAATATATTGTAATCGAAAAGGATGGTATCGAAAAACAGTTTGAAACAATTAAGAACCTTATGAACCGCGAGGATGTTGAGCTTATATATGCGTGCACCGACAGCGGAAGGGAAGGGGAGTATATTTTCAGACTGGTATACGAAAACAGCGGTAGTACTAAGTCTGCAAAGAGGGTGTGGATATCTTCCCAGACTGATGAAGCTATAAAAGAAGGCATAAAAAAAGCAAAAGAAATCAGAGAATATGATTCTTTAGCCCAGGCTGCCTACAGCAGAGCTAAGGAAGACTGGCTCTTTGGAATGAATTTCAGCAGGATTTACACCTGTTTGTACGGGCGCGATATATCATACATTTTAAAAGACAGCAAGTCATCGGTAGTTGCAATTGGAAGAGTAATGACCTGCGTGCTGGGTCTGGTAACCGACAGGGAGCTTGAGATTAGAAATTTTGTTCCACAGAAGCATTATGGAATCACGGCTGATTTTATTTCCTGTGACAGTAAAATCGGGTATACAGGAAAATGGCAGCCTCAGGGTAAGAAAGCTGAAGCCGGAGAAGAAGAAGAAAAATATATAAAAAGAGAAGACGCGGAAAAAATCATTGATAAGCTTAAAGGGCACCAGGCAAAAATAAAAAAGGTTGAGATAAAGACAAAGAATGAAAAACCTCCGCTGCTTTTTAATCTTGCAGAACTTCAGTCTGAGGCTAATAAGAAGTTTAAGCTTCCGGTGGACAAGACTCTTGAAATAGCTCAGGGACTATATGAGAAGAAGCTGATTACCTATCCGAGAACAGACTGCAGGGTGCTTTCCACTGATGTTTTGAGCGAAATACCCGGAGTACTTAACGGGCTTTTCAAAAACGCCCGATACAAGGACTATATATTGAAAATCAAGTCGTTTGGCGACCTTGCAGTAACGAAAACCACAAAGCGGTATGTTGACGATTCAAAAGTAACCGACCATTATGCAATTATACCTACTTATGTTACCGCCGATAGCAGCAAAATGGATGAAAACTCCAGTAATATCTATAACCTTATTGTAAAAAGGTTTTTAGCCATTTTTTATCCGCAAGCGGTTTACAATACTGTAAAGGTTGAAACTGTATTGAATGATGAGATTTTTGTGTCAAACGCAAGGACTTTAAAGGAGGCAGGCTGGAAAGAGGTGTATGAAGCAGCAAAATCCAAAACGGAGGAGGAGCTTACAGAGGTTCCTATACACCTGCTGGCGAAAAAGGAACTATGTGATGTAAAAAGTCTCGGGCTTGAAGAAAAAGAAACCAAGCCGCCTCCAAGGTATACCGATGGCTCGCTTGTAATAACAATGGAAAAAGCAGGCAAGTTTATAGAAGATGAGGAACTGAGAGAACAGATAAAAACCTGCGGTATCGGGACTTCGGCTACGCGCGCCGGAATAATCAAAAAGTTAAAGGATATAGGTTATATAAATATAAACAACAAAACACAGGTTGTAACTCCTTCTCTGAAAGGAGAAGCAATTGTTGAGCTGGTAAGAAGGACTGCCAGAGAACTTTTGAGCCCATCTTTTACTGCAAGCTGGGAAAAGGGGCTGAATATGATTGAGAACGGTGAAACAAGCTGTAAGGTTTTTGAAGACAAGCTTTATGCCTATATTGAAAGAACCATTGGGAAGGTGAAAAAAAGCAAGGATGTTATTAACCTTAATAGGCTTGGGGTGGGTAAATAATACCTGAATGAATACTTAAGGGAGGTTTTAAGGATGGTGTATAAATACTGTATCGGAGATGTTGTAGAACTCAGGAAACAGCATCCTTGCGGCAGCAAGCAGTGGGAAGTAACCAGGATTGGGGCCGATTTCAAAATAAAATGCCTTGGCTGTGACCATCTTGTCATGCTTCCTAGAACGAAGTTTGAGAAAAGCGTTAAAAAGATTATAAAAGCATGTGGTACAATTGATGGTGAACCGGAAGCATAAGATGCTCAAAGTTTACTTAAATTTTATTTTTACTGAATTCTTTTAAATTTTTATTGTAATAATAAAAATAAAAGTTTAAAAGGATGGTTATATGTTTGAAAATAATGGAAGCGGAGGATTTTTGAAAACATTTCTGACAGCACTGCTCACTTCTTTAGGAGTAGGTATTGTGCTGTTTTTATTTTCGTTGAATTATGTATCAAGGAATACTCCTCAGACACCCTTACCTCAATCGGAAGATAATAAAAATGTCCCTAAGCCTCAGAGAATTGCCCTTGAACAGACTGCTCAGACAGACGTTATACAGTCAGTTGCACAATCGGCTTCTTCCGGGGTTGTAGGCATTTCAGTGCTTAAAATAGACAGCAAGTCTATCTTTGACTCAAACGCCACAGAACAATGGGGTATAGGTTCAGGAGTCATAGTAAGTCCTGACGGATACATTCTGACAAATCATCATGTTGCAGGAGGAAAAAATAAAAGAATTGTAGTATCCTTGGCTGACGGCAGGAATGCTGAGGGTGTAACGGTCTGGTCGGAGCCTGTTTTAGACCTTGCAGTTGTTAAAATAAGTGCAAATGGACTATCAGCTGTACCTTTGGGGGATGCCTCGAAACTTAAGGTAGGCGAGCCTGCCATTGCAATTGGAAATCCACTAGGACTCCAGTTTCAGAGGACAGTAACATCCGGCATTATAAGTGCACTCAACAGGACAATAAAGATTGACACTGAACAGGGCTCTAATTATATGGAGGATTTAATCCAGACCGATGCAAGTATAAATCCGGGAAACAGCGGCGGACCCCTCTTAAATTCAAAAGGTGAGGTGGTCGGAATCAACACTGTTAAAGTTGCAAGTGCTGAGGGCATAGGATTTGCGATTCCAATTAACGTAACCGTACCAATCATAAAAAAATATATTCAGACCGGAGATTTTGTAGAACCTTATATAGGAGTGTTTGCATATGACAGAGAGGTAATCCCTTATCTGGACAGTGGTATAAAGCTGAGTAACGGAATATATGTCGTAAATGTTGATGAGAAAGGACCTGCTTTTAAAAACGGAATAAAAGAGGGTTGCATTATAACACAGGTGGATGGTATGGATATCAGTACAATGATACAGCTCAGAACTCATATATATTCCAAAAAGCCTGGGGATATAGTTAATATAACCCACATTGATAAAGGTACTCCAAAAACCGTTCAGGTAAGACTTTCTGCTAAGGAAAGGGATGGATTGATTACAAGATAGTGCCTTCACAGGTATTAATGAATTAAAGTGCTGTTCATCACAATTAGTTATGAAAACTTAATTGTGGTGAACAGCAAAAACACAAATTGATGGTACAACTTATGTTTTTATGGTAATATTTGAATATGCTATGAAAGTCAAAAATATTTTTTACAGGGTAGATGAAATGGATAAATATATGAAGGATGCAGTTAAAGAAGCTGCTTTTGGAGTGGAAAACAATCACGGGGGACCCTTTGGGGCTGTAATCGTAAAAGACGGTAAAATTATTTCCCGTGCCCATAATGAAGTAATAAAGAATAATGATCCTACCGATCATGCTGAGATGCTCGCAATAAGAGCTGCAGCAAAAGAACTGGGACGCTTTGACCTTTCCGACTGTGAGATTTACACAACCTGTGAACCATGCCCGATGTGTTTTTCAGCTATTCATTGGTCAAGAATCAGGAGGGTTTATTATGGATGTACCAGGGAGGATGCAGCAAAAATAGGATTTGATGATAATTACATATACGAAGTAATAAAAGGACTGGCAAGCGATAAACAGGTTGAGCTGATACAGGTGAACAGGGCAAAGGGTCTTGAGCTGTTTGAAAAGTGGGAAAACAAACAGGACAAGGTAAGATATTAAAAAAGATGCATACAAAATAAAAAAATGTATTGACAGCAGGTCTGTATGCTGGTAGAATATTTACTAATTATACTTAAAAGCTCAATATTTTATATAATAAAGCTGTGAAGGAATAAAGATGCGTTTGACTGATATAGAGAGCTGATGGTTGGTGGAAATCAGTAAGGGATATGCATGTATAACTCGTTCCGGAGCTTCACTGTTGAAACTATAGTAGGCAGTGGCGTTGACTATGTTACAGTCCAGGCTGATACTTTTATAGCCACTGAGGACATATTTATCCAATATGTCAAATCAGGGTGGTACCACGTAGGATATTATTTCCTTCGTCCCTGCAAATACCAATTTGCAGAGACGAAGGTTTTTTAATTTTAAGGGATTAATTATTTTATTTTAAGGGGTGGCATTTATTATGAAGCTTTCAGGTGCAAAGGCAATTATTAAAGCATTGGAAATTGAAAATGTGGATGTTATATTCGGTTACCCGGGAGCTGCCATATGTCCTTTTTATGATGCACTTCCTGAATCTGGAATCAGGCATATTCTGACAAGGCATGAACAGGGGGCGGCCCATGCTGCCAGCGGATATGCCCGTGTTACAGGCAAGGTAGGAGTGTGCGTTGCTACCTCAGGCCCAGGTGCCACAAATCTTATTACAGGAATAGCAACCGCCTATATGGATTCAATACCTGTTGTTGCCATAACCGGTCAGGTGTCCTCAGAGCTTATCGGGAGGGATGTTTTTCAGGAGGCCGATATTACAGGTGCAGTAACCCCTTTCTGCAAGCACAGCTATCTTGTGAAAGACGCAAATGACTTGCCGAGAATTATTAAAGAAGCTTTTTATATAGCAGCAACCGGAAGACCCGGACCTGTTCTTATTGACATACCTATAGACATGCAGACCAAAGAGATTAAGTTCAGTTACCCTGAGAATGTTGAAATACGTGGCTATAAACCCTGGTATAAAGGAAATGGTCTTCAGATTAAGAAAATCGCTGAGGCGGTAGCAAAAGCCAAAAGACCGGTAATATGTGCAGGTGGCGGAATAATCAGTGCAAGAGCGGAGAAGCAACTCTTAAAATTTGCGGAAAAATGCAGTATACCTGTAACTACAACACTAATGTGCATAGGAGCAGTTCCATCAGGGCACAAACTGAACCTGGGCATGCTGGGGTCACATGGAGTATTTGCTGCCAACTATGCTGTCCACAATGCAGATCTTTTAATAATTATGGGAGCAAGGGTCGGAGACAGAGCTATGAGCACTCCGAACCAGATAGCAAAAAAGGCTCAGATAATTCACATTGACATAGATCCGGCGGAAATAGGTAAAAACATAGAGGTATCAATACCGGTAGTGGGAGATGTCAGGATAATACTCGAAGAGCTTAATGAAGTAGCAAAAAAAGGTGATGTTGAAGACTGGATTGATACTTTAACCCGGGAAAAGAAAAAACACAAATTAAAAATAGAAATTGACGAACGGGATTTTGTCAACCCCAAGTATGTACTGTCCGAGTTGTCAAAAATAGTAGACGAAGACACCATAATTACCACTGAAGTAGGGCAAAACCAGATATGGACTGCAAACTATTTCGATGTGAAAAAACCAAGGACATTTGTAACCTCCGGAGGAATGGGTACAATGGGGTATGGCTTGCCGGCAGCTGTGGGAGCCAAGATTGGATGTCCGGATTTAAAGGTTATTTCGGTAAGTGGAGACGGAAGCTTTCAGATGTCCATGCAGGAACTAGGGACAATAAAACAAAACAAACTTGGCGTTAAGGTCCTGATATTTAACAACTCAAGGCTTGGAATGGTACGTGAGCTTCAGAAATTAAAGTACTGCGGAAGGTATTCACAGGTCTATCTAGACGAGAATCCTGATTTTGTCAAGTTGTTTGAGGCTTATGGATTTAAGGGAGAGAGGATAAATAAAAACTCACAGATACCGGAAGCGTTAAAGAGGATGCTGGCAGATGACACTCCATATCTTCTTGAATGCATAGTAGATCCTGAGGAATCGACACTTTAGTGTTTTAAAATATTTATTAATATATATTAAATTTAGGAGTGGGAGGTATTAAAATGGCTAAACATACACTGTCTGTTTTGGTTGAAAATCAGGCCGGTGTTTTATCGAGAGTATCCGGTTTATTCAGCAGAAGAGGGTTTAATATTGACAGTCTTGCTGTAGGAGTGACTGAAAATCCCGACATTTCACGAATGACAATTGTAGTGGATGGGGATGAATATATTGTGGAGCAGGTCAGCAAGCAGCTCAACAAACTTGTGGATGTAATTAAAATAAGGCAGCTTGAAAAGGCGGATTCGGTAAGCCGTGAACTTGCTCTCATAAAGGTTGATGCTACTGCAACAACGCGGGCTGAAATTATTCAGATTGTTGAAATATTCAGGGCAAAAATAGTTGATGTATCAAAAAATACTCTGACAATAGAGATATCCGGTGCGAACGAGAAAGTAGCCGCACTAGAGGATATGCTAAAGCAGTTTGGCATCAAGGAAATAGTCAGAACGGGGTCAATTGCCATCGAAAGAGGCAATAAATATATTAAAGTTAAGAATAATAATAAGGAGTGATCTTTAATGGCAAAAATGTATTATGACAGTGATTGTGATCTTGGATTGATAAAAGGTAAAACTGTTGCAGTAATAGGTTACGGAAGTCAGGGTCATGCACATGCACAGAATTTACAGGATAGTGGGATAAATGTAGTTGTCGGATTACCTGAAGAGTCTGTTAATGGAAGACAAAGGGCTGCAAATGATGGAATGAAGGTTGTTACTACTGAGGAAGCTGCAAGGTTGGGAGATCTTATTATGATACTTGTACCCGACCAGATACAGACAGACGTATATGAGAAGAGTATTAAGGCTAATTTGAAGGACGGCAATGTTCTTATGTTTGCGCATGGCTTTAATATTAACTTTAATCAGATAGTAGCACCAAAGAATGTAGACGTTATAATGGTTGCACCAAAAGGCCCTGGACACACCGTAAGAAGTCAGTACAAGGAAGGAAAAGGGGTACCGTCCCTTATTGCTATTCATCAGGATGCATCAGGAAAAGCAAAGGATTATGCTCTTGCTTATGCATCAGGAATAGGTGCGGGTAGAGCCGGTATACTCGAAACCACTTTCAGGGAAGAAACAGAAACCGACCTTTTCGGTGAGCAGGCGGTACTTTGCGGCGGAGTTACAGAATTGATGAAGGCGGGTTTTGAAACACTCGTAAATGCAGGTTATCAGCCCGAGATAGCATATTTTGAATGTGTACATGAAATGAAGCTTATTGTTGACCTTATAAACCAGGGTGGTTTCTCATATATGAGATATTCAATCAGTGATACTGCAGAATATGGAGACTATGTGACAGGCAAGAGAATCATTACTGATGAAACCAGAAAAGAAATGAAGAAGGTACTGGAAGAAATACAGAGCGGCAAGTTTGCAGCAAACTGGATTTCAGAAAATAAATCTGCCGGCAGGGCTAATTTCCTGAGTATGAGGAGAAACGAATCCGAGCACAAGGTTGAGGTTGTAGGTGCAGAATTAAGGAAAATGATGAGCTGGCTAAAAAAATAAGTATTTTATTATTAAATTAGAAATCTATAGATAACCAGGTTTATGAAATAAACTTGGTTATCTGATAGAAGATTATTATATATAGATATTTATAAATATGGGATTGATTTGTGAGATAGGAGGTTTTTTATATGTCCAGAAAAATAAAAATATTTGATACGACATTAAGAGATGGAGAACAGACTCCGGGAGTTAATTTAAATATTCATGAAAAGCTTGAAATTGCAAAACAATTGGAAAGACTTGGAGTTGATGTAATCGAGGCAGGCTTTGCCATAGCATCTCCAGGTGATTTTGAGGCAGTTAAAGCTGTTGCTGAAAACCTGAAAAATTGTACTGTAGCCAGCCTTTGCAGAGCTGTCGACAAAGATATAGACAGGGCCTGGGAAGCGGTCAAAGGTGCACAGAATCCAAGAATCCATACTTTTATAGCCACTTCCGACATACATCTAAAGTACAAGCTTAAAATGACAGAGGAGGAAGTACTTGAGAGAGCTGTTGCAATGGTTAAGTATGCTAAGAAATACTGTTCTGATGTTGAGTTTTCAGCGGAGGATGCAAGCAGGACCAGACCGGAGTTTCTTTTTAAGGTAGTTGAGGCAGTAATAACTGCAGGGGCAACAGTTGTAAACATTCCTGATACTGTAGGATATGCATCGCCGGCTGAGTTTGGTGCATTAATAAAATCAATAATGGACAATGTAAAAAATATTGATAAGGCTGATATAAGCGTACACTGTCATAATGACCTTGGACTTGCAGTAGCCAACTCTCTTGCAGCGGTAGCCAACGGAGCCACTCAGGTTGAGTGTACAATTAACGGCTTAGGCGAGAGGGCAGGAAATGCAGCTGTAGAAGAAATAATAATGGGTTTTAACACAAGAAGAGATTTTTATAATGTAACCCATAATATAGACTCAACTCAGATTTATAGAACCAGCAAGCTTGTCAGCAGCCTTACAGGGATCTCAGTTCAGCCGAATAAAGCGATAGTCGGAGCGAATGCGTTTGCACATGAATCGGGTATTCATCAGCATGGAGTGCTTTCAGAGAAGAGCACTTATGAAATAATGACACCTGAATCTATAGGGCTTGCGCAAAACAGAATGGTATTAGGCAAGCTATCGGGAAGGCACGCTTTTGAAGAAAGATTGAAGGAAATGGGCTATACCACTCTGACACCTGATGCAATACAGAAAGCTTTTGAAAAATTCAAGAGCCTTGCTGATAAGAAGAAGGTTGTGCTTGACAGGGATATTGAAGCCCTTGTTGAAGAAAAGGTTTCAGAAGTACCGGAAATATTTGAACTGGAAAGCTTTCAGATTACCAGCGGTAATAAAAGCATTTCAACCTCAACTATAGGTCTTAAAAAGAGCGGTGAGATAATTACTGAAGCTGCTACAGGCGACGGCCCGGTAGATGCTGCCTTCAATGCAATGGAAAGGGCAGTGGGGATGAGCTTTACCCTCGAAGATTATGGTCTCAGAGCAGTAACTGAAGGTAAGGATGCATTAGGTGAAGTAACAGTAAGGATTTCAAAGGATAATAAGATTTTTGTAGGCAGAGGTGTCAGTACCGACATAATTGAAGCCAGTGTCAAAGCTTATTTAAACGCTATTAACAGGGCAGCAAGCGAAATTAATCAGGAAAACTAAGCTTTTAAATGATTTGAAAAGGAAGATGGATTTTGATATTGACCGGAAAGCTTATAAAAGGAACAAGAATAATGAAGGAATCAAGCATAGAAAAAAATGATGCTGAAGGTTCTTTCAGGGACTTATTGGAGGAGAGCTTTATTGCCTTATGCAGAGAACTGGATACTCCTGTTCCGATGTGGCTTAAAAAGAATTCCACTGAATTTGCAAGGTATCGAAGGACATTTTTTAACAGCGACCAGTTTGTGGAGAATATCAAATTTGACAGGCTTGAGATTAAATTGACTGTATAAATAAATCACGAAAATGATTTTACATTGAAAAATAAATATTATTGATAATGTATTAAGTAAATTGAAGAGCGATGTTAAATCTTTATCGGGTGCAATACATTAACACGGTCAATACAAAAACCATCATTTACTATTGAAAAGGATACATTTTACTTGTATCTTTTTTCTATGTTAATCCGGTTTGTCTTAAAAAAGTTTTGTTGTTATAATGTTATTATATTTGTTTTAAGTGGTTGGCATATTATACTGTTTGAGGAGGCATAAATGCACCCCATTACCATCAACGAAAGAGTTGTAGCAATAAAAAATGATGATGAACAAATCAATATGCTGATTGAAGAATACAAGCCTTTTATTGCAGCATCTGTGGAGCGGGTTACAGGACGGTATGTTGAATACGGGCGTGATGACGAGCTGAGTATAGCTTTGATTGCGTTTGTTGAAGCTATCAGGTCTTATAATATAACGAAAGGAAACTTTCTGTCGTTTTCCCAGAATGTTATTAAAAGAAGGATTATTGACTATTACCGTAAAGAGAAAAAACACAGTGTAACAGTTTCAATTAATGAGTACAGCAGTGACGAAGATGAGGAATGCATTGATTTAAGTATTGGCAAGTCCTTAGAGGAGTATTCAAAGGAAGAAATAAGTGAATACAGAAGGCTGGAAATCGAACAGCTAAAAAAAGAACTTAGTGCCTGGGATATTTCCTTTTATGAGTTGATGGAGGTCTCACCCAAACAGAATAAAACAAGGATGCTTTATTCTGATATAATTAAGTATATAATGTCAAGGGAGGATATTATCAGGCATATTATGCAAAAGAAGTCGCTGCCGGTATCTGATATTGAAAAAAGTTTACGGATACCCCGAAAAAAAATTGAGAGAGGACGAAAATATATAATAGCAGTACTTATAATATGTTCCGGAGAATATGAGCATATTAAGGATTATATTAATTGGGGGTGATATTATGAAAGCAGTAGTGGTTGAAGTACACGACAAATTTGCCGTAGCTTTAAGTAACAAGGGAGAATTCATAAAGATAAGGAACACAGGAAGGCTTAATGTTGGTTATGAAGTAGAAGTACCTGCTCAGGTTATAGGTCTTAATTTTAAGAAGCATTCGAGAATAGCCCAAGCAGCAGCGGCTATTATAGTGCTTTGTGGTTTATCCATAGGTGCTTTCGCATATAATAACCCCTATAGTTATGTGAATATTGACATTAATCCCAGCCTTGAAATTACTGTTAATATATTTGACAGAATTATAGATGTCAAAGGAATTAATGAAGATGGAGAAGAGCTGTTAACAGACATTTCATATAAAAACAAAAAGCTTGATGAAGGTGTAAAAACAGTGTTGGATGCAGCAGTTAAAGAAGGATATTTTAACTATGGTCCGGATAATGCTGTTATGATAACTGTTTCCAGCAAGAGTACAGAAGAGGGAGAAAAAATATATAAAAGCCTTCAGGTAAAGGCAAAAGAAACCCTTGACAAGGATAAGGTTGAATCAGAAGTAATAGTTCAACATACAGCACTTGAAAGGGTTAAGGAGGCAAAAGAAATAGGTATATCTCCGGGAAAACTGCTCCTTATGGAAAAGCTTGTGGAGATTAATCCTGAGATGGCTGTAGATGAATATAAGGACAAACCGGTAAAGGATACCGTTAAAGCAATAAAAGCCGAATTGAATAAAATCAAGAAAACAAAAACAGAAGAAGAGGAAAAGAAAGTCGCCGGGAATAAAAACGAACCTAATAAGGGAAATAATAACGATAATACAAAGCCCGGTAAGAAAGACAATCCTCCCGAACATGACAAAAAGAAAGAGGAACCTGTTAAACCGGCAGGTGCTCCTGGTGAGGGCATAAATAAAGCTGAGCCGGGTAAGAAAGCTGAACCAGGCAAAAAGGCTGAACCGGATAAAAAACTTGAACCGGGTAAAAAAGTTGAACCAGGTAAAAAGGAAGATAAAGATAAAGAAAATAAAGTTAAACCCGGCGAGAACTTATATAACTTTTTCGATGGCCCTCTAAGGAATGAGGATTATGGCAAGTATGCGAATTACTCGGGATGGAACAGTTACGACAGTGATTTCTGGGCTGACTATTATAAGTATAGTAATGATGATAAAAAGCCTCTTTTGTGGGATATACCAGGGATTCATATGAATGATCCGGGCAATAACAGCATTAAGAAGGCTACCGACCCAAAATCAAAAGATGTGGATGAATTGAACAAAGAACATAAGGCGCCTAAAGATAATAAAGAAGATCCACACAAGAATAATTTAAAGGAGAGCGGCATAAAACCTGTTCCTACGCCCACAAGCAATAAGGAAACAAAGAACAATAAAATCCAAAACCCTGTGCCGATAGAGAAAAATAAGAACCTGCCGGCAAATAACAGTAATAAGAACGGGCATTAAAATTAAGAAAATCTGTATATCAGACTATTAATACTTATATAAAGCTGATTTACCAAAAAACCATGAGGAGCTTATTTTTGTCCTCATGGTTTTTTGGTATAAGTGTTATGTTCTATTTATAGCCTTGGCTTTAGAATTACTGTTGCAAGTGGCGGGATACGAAGCCTTATGGAATAAGGCTTTTCATGGTAGCCTTCCTTGATAGCCTGAATTTCGCTATAATTGCCAACATTGCTTCCACCATATTTTTCCCAGTCACTGTTAAAGATTTCATCGTATACAGTATCAAATGGAGCACCAATACGATAATCTTCATGTGCCATAGGAGTAAAGTTACAGATGAAAACAAGTGAGTTCCTCCAGTCCTTACCTTTACGCATAAAAGAAATAATACTGTGTTCGGTGTCATTACAGTCAATCCATTCGAAGCCTTCGTAACTGAAGTCTACTTCGTACAATGCCTTTTCATTTTTATAAAGAGCGTTAAGGTCACGGACATAATCCTGCATTTTCTTATGCATGTCATAATCAAGCAGGAACCAATCAAGACTCTGCTTGTAATTCCATTCAATGAACTGTGCAAACTCTCCACCCATAAACATAAGCTTTTTGCCGGGGTGACCGTAAAGATAAGCATAGCTGGCCCTAAGTCCGGCAAATTTCTGCCAGTAATCACCAGGCATTTTTTCAATCATGGAGCATTTTCCATGAACCACCTCATCATGGGATAACACCAAAATAAAGTTCTCTGAAAACGCATACATCGAGGAAAATGTTATCAGGTTCTGGTTATATTTGCGGTATATGGAGTCCATACTCATATATTTTAAGAAATCGTTCATCCATCCCATGTTCCACTTGTACGTAAATCCTAGTCCGCCTACATAGGGAGGTTTGGATACGAGTGCCCAGGAGGTCGATTCTTCCGCAATCATCAAAATACCCGGGAAATAGCCGTAAACGGTAGAGTTTAAATGGCGAATAAACTCAATAGCATCAACATTTTCATTTCCACCCCAACGGTTTGGAATCCATTCTCCATCCTTCTTGCCATAGTCAAGATAGAGCATGGATGCAACGGCATCAACCCTTAAACCATCAATATGATATTTGTCAAACCAGAACATTGCATTAGCAATTAAGAAGTTCTTAACTTCAAGCCTGCCAAAGTTAAAAATGTGTGTACCCCAGTCAGGGTGTTCACCTTGCTTCATATCATAGTGCTCATAAAGTGCAGTACCGTCAAACCTTGCCAGACCATGGCCGTCTTTCGGGAAATGAGCGGGTACCCAGTCCATAAGTACACCGATACCGTTCTGGTGGCATTTATCGACAAAATACATGAAGTCTGAAGGTTCACCATATCTGCTTGTAGCAGCATAATAGCCGGTAATCTGATATCCCCAGGAGCCGTCAAAGGGGTGTTCTGAGACGGGTAGAAGTTCGATATGTGTATAACCCATGTATTTTACATAATCTATAAGCCTATCTGCCAGTTCCCTGTATGTAAAAAAACCGTTTTCTTCGTTTGAAACCCTTTGCCATGAGCCCAGGTGTACTTCATATATGGAAATTGGTTTTTCGAAAGAGATACTGTGATCCCTGTTATAAATCCATTCCCTGTCGTTCCATTCATATTTATCAAGGTCATAAACTATAGAAGCAGTACTTGGTCTAAGCTCTGAATAGAAGCCATAAGGGTCTGCTTTCAGATAGATGTCATTGTGAGGAGTTTTTATTTCATACTTATATATCTCACCTTGTCCTAACCCGGGGACAAATATTTCCCATACCCCGGAAGGTCCTCTCGAACGCATCATATGCTTGCGTCCATCCCACTGGTTGAAGTTCCCCACAACACTTACGCGTTTCGCACAAGGAGCCCATACTGCAAAAAAAGTACCTTCAATGCCGTCTATACTCATGAGGTGGGCGCCCATTTTTTCATAAAGCTTATAGTTATTTCCTTCATTAAACAGATGGAGATCAAAGTCCGAAATTACAGGCAGGAAACTGTATGGGTCGTAGGTTGTGAATACATTATTTTCATAGTCGGTTACCTCTAGATTGTATTTAAAAAAAACGTTACGGTCTTTTATTAAGGCTTCAAAGAACCCGCTGTCATGAATTTTTTCCATTTTAAATCTGTTGTTAGAGTTAAGTTCAATTACACTTATTTCTTTTGCATTTGGGAAAAATGCTCTTACAGCAAGAGCATTTTCAGCCTCAACCAGGTGCATTCCGAGAACACAAAAAGGGTCCGGATGTTCTACATTAATAACCCTGAGTACTTCATCAATGTTAGCTGTCGTAATCATCATTATCATACCTCTTCTTTTATTTATTATAGTTTTTTATTATATAGTATAATCTCATTAAGATATCTTATAAGTATAATTAACATATTACTAAGTAAATATTTCATGAATTCTCAATTATGAGATACTGATGCTACATGGTTTATATTCAGAAAGACCTGATAATTTAAGCTTAAAATGCCTTTATTCTGCTTAATGGATATTATCTTTAATATCCGCTATAAACCACAAATCATATAAAAAAGGATAACATGCAATACAATAATTTATTTTGCTACTATTTAAAAGGAGCCATTTAACCTTTATTATTCCAAAAACATGCTATTTGCAAACAATTGGAGACTGAATTATTATTAATTTACTATTATTAGAAATTATGATATATTATAATACCATAGTTTAGAAAAAAGATATAGAGTTTTTTGAGGGTGGAGCAATAAGATGATAATAATTAAAAACGGGCTGGTATTCTATGACAATAAGGGATTTCAAAGAAAAGACCTGCTGGTGGACAACAAAACAATTATAAAAGTTGAGGAAAATATTACCTGTGAAGGTGTGGAGCAGATTGATGCTAGGGACTCTTATGTAGTTCCCGGCTTTATTGACATACATACACATGGTGCTAGTGGGTATGATGTTATGTATTCAACATATGAAGACCTTAATTCCCTCGGGATATTTTATGCATCGAAAGGCGTTACAGCGTACGTTCCGACAATAATGACCGCATCGACTGATGATATAATAAATTCCCTTGAAAACCTGGCGGGAGCTATCAGGGTAGGAACAAAGGGTTCAAAAATACTGGGCATAAACCTTGAAGGGCCTTTCCTGAACCCACTGAGAAGAGGTGCTCAGCCACAGGACTTTATTATCCCACCTTCAGTTGATTTAATAGATAAATTTATAAGAAAATCAGGGAATAGCATAATTTTAGTAACAATTGCACCTGAAGCTGAGAACGCCTTAGAAGTTATAGAGTATCTTAAAGATATGAAGGTGATCCCTTCTTCCGGGCACTCAGATATGGACTATTCAAGCGCTATGAAAGCATTTGATAACGGCATTGGACATGTTACACATCTTTTTAACGCAATGTCAGGGTTGAACCACAGAGAACCCGGGCTTCCAGGAGCAGCACTTGATAATGATAAAGTTACTGTAGAAATAATAGCAGATTGTGTGCATATAAGTCCAGCTGTTATTAGATTGGTATATAAGTGTAAAAAGCCCGGCAATATAGTACTTATAACTGATTCGATGCAAGGTACCGGGCTGTCTGACGGACTATATACCTTTGGAAGTCAAAGGGTTACTATCAGAGACAGCATTGCAACGCTTGCTGACGGTACGCTTGCAGGTAGTACTCTTACAATGATTGATGCAGTAAGGAACATGGTACAAGGAATTGGTGTACCCTTGGAGGATTCGATAAGGATGGCATCAGCAAATCCGGCCAAGGTTATTAAAGCTTTTGATAGAAAGGGCAGCTTATCAATAGGAAAAGACGCTGATATAGTAATTCTTGACAGGAATCTTAAGGTGTTGAGGACAATTGTTGAAGGTACTACGATATTCAGCTCCGGACATTAAACCGTCATATCCCTGGAATATACTTTAACACAGTTTTTTCCTGACCTTTTAGCTTTGTACAAAGCTATATCAGCTGTTTTTACAAGGTTGGTCTTGTTATCGGCAAAAACCGGATAGGTCGAAACCCCCAAGCTGCAAGTGATATGCGGGAGCCTTTGATCACCTACAGTAGGCATAGGCTCAATTGAAATTGTTTCCCTTATACGTTCAGCTATAGATACAGCAGTATCAGTATCAGTTGAAGGCAATATGGCAATAAACTCTTCTCCGCCATACCGTGCGACGAGGTCGGTTCTTCGCAGGCAGCCAAGTATAACCTGAGAGAATAATGACAGGACCAAATCACCGGAGGCATGTCCATAGGTATCATTTATTTTTTTGAAATCATCAATATCCATCATTATCACGCTGAGTTTCTGACGGCTCAGGCTGGTTGCCTCAAGCTGATTCTCTAGATATGGCTCTAAAAAGCTTCTGTTATAGAGCTTTGTAAGCTTGTCGGTAGAAGCCTTTTTACTGAGCTGGTGCATAGTCCTGCTACTGCTTATTATAGGTTTGGCAACCTCTATATATGATTTTATTTTTGATACTATAAGATCGTCAAAAAAGTATTTGCTTTTAGAGTAAAGCTGCAATATTCCCAAAGTCATGTTGCCGTCGGTTATAGGCAGACAAATATAACTTCCGCTTTTATGCTCGGGAAGCTGGTATGCACATGTAATATCCATTGCAATATTCTTTACACTGCATTCACGTCCATATTTTACAAGAGGGCAGTTTCTAGGTTCCATAGTGCAAAGAGGAAGGCGTTCATCGGTTATGCGCTGCCACGATACATCACTGACAGTCCTGTCATTACGGTAATATAATGATACATGACTTACCAGGTGCATGTTTCTGACAAAATTGTAAAGCGCTTCATACACTTCAATTTCCGATGAAGAACGGTACAATACATCAGTGAAGTCCTTGAAGTTCTTTAACTCCATGGCATGAGCATGCTGTTCTGATAATTTCTTTAAAAGGGCACCCGAAATAATAAATATTACAAAGTACAAGACACCTGTAAAGGCTGTAACAAACATTAGCAAGCTAAAGCCTTTAATGGGATTGTTCTGAGAGTACCATTCAAAGATAATATAAGTAGGTATACTAATAAGCATTGACATAAATACAGATATAATTAGTATCAATGCAAAGCTGGCATTTTTAATTGTGGGAAATTTCCTTAGCATTTTTTTCACCCTTTCCAAAGGATGTAAACTAATATAATTCCATCGGTCTAAAAAAAAGTAATTCTTTGTCGCTTTATTAATAGTATCTTTAGAAAACAGTGAACTGTAACATTAAAATGATTCTTGTCCGATAGATCTATTATTTTAACTGTAATTGACGGTAATGTTAAATAAATCAGACTGCTAAATTAAAGTTCCTAAAATGAAATAAAACACTAAAAGAAAGTCCCCCTCCTGAATTTCATGTACTTGTTAACCATACTTATATAATAACATAAAACAGTGAAAACTGCAATAATAGGAGATTTCTACTACAATAGTAATCCGAGGCAAGGATATTCTTAAACATTTTTTTAATGATACAATTATATTAAAACTTATGATTCAAGTAAATAAAATTTTAAGAAAAGTAATATAAATTTAAAAAAAGTGTTGAACAAATTATAAAATTATGATAACATATCAGATTGTAATCCTTGCTCTGTTCTCTTGTGACAGGGCCGTTTAGTCCGGGAGGAGGTGAAGTCGAATGTTAAAAAAGTATGAAACTATCTTTATTACTAGTCCGGAACTTAGTGAAGAGGACACAAAAAATTTGATTGAGAAGATCAAAGGTCTTATAGAAACTTCTGCTCAATTGGATAGCATTGATGAATGGGGTAAAAGGAAGCTTGCATACCCTATAAATGATTTCAATGAAGGGTACTATGTGTTGATTAACTTCAGCTCAGAGCCTGATTTTCCTCATGAACTCGAAAGGGTCTATAAGATTACTGACGGAATTATAAAAGACATGATAATTAAAAAGGAAGAATAGGGTGGTATTATGAATAAAGCTATTATAATGGGTAGACTGACCAGGGACCCTGAATTAAGGTATACCAATGCAAATAATACACCTGTATGCAGTTTTACATTAGCAGTGGACAGACAGTTCTCACGTCAGGGTGAGGAACGTCAGGCAGACTTTATACCCATAGTTGCATGGAGTAAGACTGCTGAATTCTGTTCAAAGTATTTTACAAAAGGACTTAAGGTAGCCGTAGTGGGCAGGATACAGACCAGGACCTGGGATGATAACGAAGGCAAAAAGCATTATGTGACTGAGGTAGTTGCTGAAGAAGCACATTTTGCGGATAGCAAGAAGGGTGAAGGCACTGCTGCAAGACCTTCGGATATAGGTGGAGGACAGCCGTCAGATGGTTTTTATCCTTTGGAAGAGGATGATGAGCTTCCGTTTTAAGCTGTACTACCTGTTGAGTACGTGAAAATAGTAAGAAGGGAGGAGTTTTGATTATGCCTGGAGGAAAAAAAGAAAGAGGCAATAGGGATAGTTTTGACAAGGGAGATTCAAAGGGACCTTTAAAAATGAGAAGAGCGAAAAAGAAGATATGTTCTTTTTGCGTTGATAAAGTTACTGATATAGATTATAAGGAAGTAGCAAAATTGAAAAAGTATATTTCCGAAAGAGGAAAGATACTTCCAAGAAGGATTTCCGGCAATTGTGCAAAGCACCAGCGTCAAATGACAAGTGCGGTTAAGAGGGCTAGACATATTGCTTTGTTACCTTACACATCAGACTGATTATAATGTGCTTTAATGCAAAGGATATCGGTAATTGAGTTTAAGACGGCCTGTTGATTATATCTTCAGGCCGTTTTTATGAGCCATTTCCCGAAGGGAAATCAGGCAAAAAGCAAGGGACTCGATGTCCCGAAGCTTTTTTTTGTTATATAAATTACTAAATGTTTTTTAAGGCTTGTATCGCAAAAATACCAAAGAAGCATTTATCTCACCTCCGAGAAGCACTATAATACTTATCCAGTACAGCCATATCATTAGAACAAAAATCCCCCCTACGCTATCGTAAGTTCTTGAAAAATTGCCTAAATTGTTGATGTAAAATGAAAAAACACCTGAGGTAAGAAACCAGCCGACAGTAGTAAACATAGATCCAGGAAGCACTTCTTTAAGCTTAAGACGCCGATTGGGTATGAAACAGTATATTATTGAAAAAACCACAAGCATATTAAATACCGGTATAAGAAAACGAATTAGAGTCCAGAGGCTTATGAAGAAATCGGGGTAACCAAGATACTGAAATAACTGCTCCCCTAGAACCTTTCCCAAAACAAGCAGAATAAAGGAGAAGATTATTGTAATCGCTAACGCAAAAGTTGAGGCTATTGAAATTGCCCGAACTTTCCAGAAGGCTCTGGTTTCCTTCTGATCGTAGGCTTTGTTAATTCCCCTTATAACTGCATTCATTCCATTTGATGAGGCCCAGATTGTTGTAAACATACCAAGAGATATTAAAGTTCCCCTGTCGGAAGCAACTGCTTGATTTATAACGTCATTAATTATGATATAGGCTTCTTCCGGAAGAATTCTTGAAAGATTGTTCAAAGCTTGTTCATTTGTTATCGGGGTATAACTTATAAGAGTAATCAGAAAAATCAGGAATGGAAAAAAAGACAGAATAAAATAATAAGTAAGCTGCGCTGCAAGTGCAGGCACATCATCATCCTTGAATCTGAAACAGAGGTCTTTTAAGATATTGGGTAAAGCCGTTCCTGTTTTTGAAGCCACTATAACTACTCCTTCTCTATAAGTAAAAATTCTTTATCCTGCTATTATTTTTACCATAACATTTAATAATAAATGTATAAAAGCTGTTTCTTGTCTTTAGCTGTTAAAATGGTATTATAAAATAAGAGGTTAGGTAATAAAGAATATTGGTATATTAATCATACTAATAAGTAATAATTTTATTGTAAAATTGGTTGTAAAAGGAGAGCTTATGAGAAGATGGAAGGGCTTTTGGCAGCTTGCAGATCCTAAAATATGGATTGCATCCACTGTACCCATGGCGGCAGCTGGTGCGCTTGCGTACAGTAGGACAGGAAAATTTGAATTTTTTTGGTTCTTAATATCGCTTATCGGCATTTATCTACTGGAAATAGGAAAAAATGCTGTTAACGAAGTAATGGACTATTTAACAGGAGTTGATAGGTTTGTATCCCCTGATAAAAGAACGCCTTTTAGTGGAGGTAAAAAAACAATAGTTGATAATAAGCTTACTGTTCTTGAAACTGTCATTATAGCTATTTTAACTATTGCTGGGGGCTGTGTCATTGGAATTTATCTTATGATTTTCAGGGAACCGCTTATTTTCTTTATTGGGATATTGGGAGTTTTCTTTTCTATTTTCTACAGTTTGCCGCCCTTTAAATTTGCCTATAGGGGATTGGGTGAATTGGTAGTTGGTTTAACGTTCGGACCACTGATACTTTCGGGGATGTACCTTATTCTGACAGGAACATTGGATATATTTGCAATTGCTGTTTCACTTCCCATAGGATTTCTAATAGCAAATGTCCTTTGGATAAACCAGTATCCGGATTACGAGGCAGATCTTCAGGGTAATAAGAGAAACTGGGTGGTCAGGATGGGCAAGAAAAAAGGAGTCATAGTCTATGCAGCACTGTATATTCTTGCATACCTTATGCTTTTACTCCTTAGTATAATATTCAGGAATCCTTTCTGGCTGGTGGGGTATGTCGGGCTGCCTCTGGCTGTTAAGTCCATAAAGATTGCGCACAGGTTTTACAACAACATAAGTGTATTGGTAGAAGCAAATGCAAAGACTGTAATAGTTTATCAGATTACAGGTGCGGCGATTGTCCTTGGCGCATTGACAAACAAACTGTTTATACCTTTTAATTTGTATTAATTTATTTGTACTGGGAAATTTATTGCAAAATATGTTGGAAAGAGTGACAGGGTCTGATAAAATAAATATTACAGACAAATTATTCATTGTAGCAAAATTTTCCCAACTACGAAATGAGGTGTGTATAAATTGAAAGTACGCAAGGCAATAATTCCGGCAGCAGGTTTGGGTACAAGATTCTTACCTGCAACTAAAGCACAACCTAAAGAAATGCTTCCCATAGTTGATAAACCTACAATTCAGTATATTGTTGAGGAAGCTATCAAATCAGGCATCGAGGATATTATTATTATTTCAGGACGAAGCAAAAGAGCAATTGAGGACCATTTTGACAAATCATATGAGTTGGAACAGGAACTTGAGAAGAAGGGCAACAATGATTTACTCAGTTTGGTTCAGGATATTTCAAATCTTGCTGATATACACTATATCAGGCAGAAGGAAGCTAAGGGGCTTGGACATGCTATTTATTGTGCCAAATCCTTTATAGGAAATGAACCCTTTGCAGTTTTGCTGGGTGATGATATTGTTGATTCCGAGGTTCCATGCCTCAAGCAGATGATAGATATATATAATGAATATAAGACTACTGTTTTGGGTGTTCAACCAGTTCCTGAGGAAGAGGTGTCCAAATACGGAATTGTAAGCTGCAAATCGGTAGATAACAGGGTGTATAAGGTCAAGGACCTGGTTGAGAAGCCTGATAAGAGCAGTGCACCTTCAAACATAGCGATACTTGGCAGATATATTATTACTCCGCAAATATTTGAGCATCTTGAAAATGTAAAACCGGGTAAAGGCGGAGAAATCCAGCTTACAGACGCATTAAAGAGCTTGATTGCCCATGAGGCAATGTATGCCTATGATTTTGTAGGTAAAAGATATGATGTTGGAAACAAACTGGGATTCTTACAGGCAACAGTTGAATTTGCCCTGAACAGGGAAGACCTGAAAACAGAGTTTAGAGATTATTTAAAATCATTAATATGTGACAAGATAGAGTCTTAAATGGCCCTATAAAAAAGCTTCGAGGTATTGAACCCCTCGCTTTTTGCCTGATTTCCCTTTGGGAAATGGCCCTTAATAAAAACTCCGGGACATCGAGCCCTCCGTTTTTGCCGGATTTCCCTTCGGGAAATGGCCCTTAATAAAAACTCCGGGACATCGAGTCCCTCCGTTTTTGCCTGATTTCCCTTCGGGAAATGGCCCTAATAATCAAGCAGTAAGGAGTTGCCTTACTGCTTGAAATATGAATATGAAAGGGGATAATACAATGTATTATAACCCATATTTATATATAACAGTCTTCTTGTCTATTGTTCTATGTTATTTTGGTTTTAAACTGTCAAAAATATTTTCGGCAAGCAAGTACAGCACAATAATTGGAATTCTTTTATTAATATTATGTGTTCCGGGATTTTTAACAATTTCTTTTGAAGCAATACCATTTATAACCCACTGCTTTTATATCGAATATAGAAGTATAGAGGGTATTGAAGTGTCCACCGCAGTATTTCCTTTGCTATTTGGCTATATTGTTTTTTTAAAGCCAAAGCCTGATAAAATCAGATGGGGAATCCTTGGCAAGTACGTATTGCTTATGAGCTTTATTATGGTAATGTCTCCATATATTTTTTCCTTAATGTTTCCAGTGGGGCTTAAGTATAAATTGGAAGAACGCTGGGTCGGAGATGTGTGCCTGCAGACCTCGGATGCGACATGTGTACCTGCGGCTCTTGCATCAATTTTTAAGTATTACGGTATAAATAAAGGTGAGAAGGAAATAGCAAAGGCTGTATATACAAGTCTGTTAGGAACAGAGGATTGTTACATGGTAAGATATGCAAGAAAAAACGGGCTTACAGTAGAAATTTACGAGAATATGAAAGCTGAAGAATTGCCTGTACCATCAATAATTACAGTGAAATACAATAATATCTGGCATGCTGTAACAGTGCTTGGCAAAAAGGATAACAATCTGATAATCGGTGACCCGCTTGCAGGCAGAACTTCCTACACTTATAAAGGGATAGTGGAAGAATATAAATTTAACGGTGAGGTATATTACTTCTCAAGGAAGTAAGCATATATTAAAAGCCTGGTATTACATTGAATACCAGGCTTTTATGCCATCTGAAAAGTCATTGCTGTAATTCTGGTTCACGCAAATTAATTAGCTGCATTAAGGCTGTCCTTTTGAGAAGCAGGTATGCTAATCTATAAGTGGTACATACTGGTAGGTTACATTGTCATCCTGCACTGTTATCTCAAGATACTTCACAGAAGCTGCATTCTCAGGACTTAAACCGGCTATACCCATGCCTGAAACACTAAAATATCTTATGCCCTTTTCAATATTAACTTTATCGGATTTGTCCTTATGGAACACCCAGATGTTTTTGCCTGTCTCTTCCTTGTACTCAGTTATTACTTTTTTAAACAGGTCTGCTTCGCCTTTGTCGCTGAAGCTTGATAAGGGGTCCTTCATGATAATAAAAACATTATCTGTTTTTGATGATTTCAGAGTGGATAAAAACCATTGCCATTGACCTGTTGCAGTCTTTCGCAGACCGTTCTTAGAGGTATCAATCTGAATAAAATGAATGTTTTCCTTGACAAAAGAATTATAACCCTTGTCAGCATTTATAATCTGAGAATCAAACATGTTCTTACTGATATCGGCACCGTCAAATAATGCAAAGATGTCAGTATTTTCCTTGAGTTTTTCAGATAATCCCGAAAGCAAAAGTCTTTCAAGAAGATTTTGGGACTTTCCTTTTGCACCGAATATTGAGAACCTGAAGGAATTATCTTTACTGTATTCTGTCTTTTTATTAGCTTCGTCAGGCGCCATGGTATCCTGTGGAATTTTCTCAGTTTCAAAAGGCAGGAAGGTTGAATTTTTGAAACTTAACTGCTCAAAATATATTTCGCCGGAGTCAGGAATGTCATTTACCTGAGCTATATAAATCCTTGTGAGCTTAGCAGGTGACTTTATTGAGTCCACTGATGCCTCGAGGTACTTCCAGCCTGTCCAGTCCAAACCGTTTTTAAAGTCTACGCGCTGTTTTTCACCGTTTCCGTCTACCAATTCAGCCCTCAGCCAATTGGTATTCTCGTGAGTATTATAGACCCAGATGCCTATTTTTGTTGTATTGCTGTCAATGGCAATACCGTTTTCCGGGAACACGAGATAAGCAGCTCTGGTGCTTTGAAGGTTTGAAGAAAAATCATACGTAAGCTTCCCTGAATACTTGCCAGCTACTTTAATTTCCTCCGAAAGCTCGTAGCTGCCCGGAGTACCGCTTGGAGCCGAAAGGAAAGAACCATTTTGAGACTCGAAAGAGTCTTTTACCACAAGCTGCTCTGCGGCAACCGAAACAGCACAGTATGAACGTGCATTGCCCAGAGAGGCTTCAATATAGCCTACACCTTTTTTGGTAGCTGTGAAGGTGTTATTATCAAATTTACCGAAATCTCCTGAAACAGACCATTCTACATCAAGCGGGTTGATATAGGCGGTGTATCCGTTCCTGTCACTGCCTTTTACAGTAAAATCATAGGTTTTGCCGGTAGGAATCTTAAGAGTACTGTTGCTTAAGACAAGGCGGTCTGGTTTGCCAATACATTTTATCTGTATAGTAGACCATACTTTTCCGATTCTTGCAGTGACTGTTCCTGTTCCTTCCGATTCAGCATACAAAACATTGCCCTTAAAGCTTCCCTTGATTCCTGATACACTCCATTCTATCTGGCTTTCGTCAACCTCAGCAGGATTGAAATAAGTGTCAAATCCCTTTACGGTAAATGTCCTTGAGGTATTTACAAACATGTTTGTGTCTTCAGTGTCAATTATAAAGCCTTCAAGGGGGGCAGGAGGCATAATAGAAAAAATACCGATTGCATCAGTAACAGACCTTGGAGAACTGTCTGAAGGAGTATTTACAATCTTTATTTCATTTGAACCACGTGGCCTTGCAACCATTGTGGTAGAACCGCCGCCGTCCAGAGCTATTGCATTATGCACACCAAGGCTTATCAGAAGCTGGGCAAACTCTGTTTGATTAACTCCTATACTGCCTTCCTGACGGCCATCCACTGTAACCAACAGCAACATGTTGCCGTTGGCAGTGCTTCCAACAGCTGTACGTGGACTTCTCCCGGGTTGATCAAAGGAAAATTTTGAAGGAATCTTTCCGTCCTTGACCAAGACAGCACTACCGGTAACAGCCATTTGAACCTTATCCCAATCCGGCTTTGTTGATATTGAAAAGCCGATACTGTCACCTACCTTGTAGTTCTGTTCAAGGAACTGGGAAAGGTTACCTCTTGAAATAACTACGTATCCGTTTACCGGAATTTCAACTGCGGGAAGTGATCTGCGGATTTCTTTAACTATGCCGTTATCAACCACCATTTCAAGGAGGTCGGGGTATGCCTCCGATGCACCTAGAGAGGTTTTGGACCACTTTCTTGACCATATTGTTATATCGTTATAATTTTGCAAGCTTGGCCTGTTGTAATAAGTTACAGTAGCAGGGGTTGCATTTGATGATATTATTTCCATGTGTGTTTTCCAGTAGTCGAATAATACGTTGTTCAGGTTGTCCAAGGAAAAAGTAGCCATTGAGTCCTGGTAGCTGTTAAAGGTTGTATCGGCAGTAGTGAATTCACCGGATTGTATAGTCGGACCGCAGGGATAACCTTTTCCAGCCTCCTTCATCCAATTGAAAAAGCTTGCATTTACGGCTGCAACAGCACCGTTTGACTCTGCAAGTATTTTTGTGTTTGTCAGCTTGTTAATGGATTCCTTATTTGTAAGAGTATCAACTTTAACATTCGGGTCCTGAAGATCCACTTTTAAAACATTTACTCTCAGCCAACCTTCATCAGTGAATTTAACGATTCTCTGGAGGTTGACACCCGACGTAATCTTTTCGGTGGTTATAGTATCATAAATAGTATTGTTTGCACTTACTCTGCCAAAGGATGATGCGAGTAAGATGGAAATCATTAGTACAGCCAGTAATTTTTTTCTTATGTATTTCATAAAGTTACCTCCCATAATATTGTTTTAAGTAATTTCCCAGTCGTCAATTCCGGAGCGTTTGATGGCTCCGAAAATATTGCTTTTTATGTCTCTGTTTTCCTTATGCAGGTTTATAAGCAATTCCTTGATATACTGCCGTTTTGTTCTACCGTTGACATAGCATGGACTAGCAACAGTTGTAATATTATTTGTTTTAATATACTGCTTTATTAGCTTTTCTTCTGTATATATCAGCGGTCTTATGAGATGTAAATCCGTACGGCCGAGGTATGTTACAGGAGAAAAAGTATGGAGCCTTCCTTCGTAGAAGGTACTAAGCAGCAAAGTTTCAATAACATCGTCCCTGTGATGTGCAAGTGCTACCTTGTTGCAGCCAAGTTTTTTAGCCAGGTTGTTAAGAGCTCCACGCCTCAGATTGGCACAGAGTGAACAGGGGTTTTTCTCTTCTCTGGCTTCAAAAACGATTTTTCCGATAACTGTTTCTTCAATCGTATAGTTAACATCAATATTACTGCAAAGCTCCTTTACGGGGGATAGGTCAAATTCTCCTATTCCCATGGTTAGTGTAACTGCTTCAATGTCAAATTTAACCGGCAGGAAATTCTGAAGCTGCCTTAAGGCGGTAAGTAATGCAAGACTGTCTTTTCCTCCGGAAACACCAACTGCGATCCTATCACCTTCCTGTATCATTTTATAGTCTTCAATTGCTTTTCGCATTTTTCCAAGTAATTTCTTTATATATAACACCTCATCTGTACACGGTTGTAGTTTACATAAAAACAGATTCTTCTACAGGTTAATTATAAGATATCTGATAAAGCCTATCAAGTTAACATTGTGTTACAATTACTGGACAGTAATCGTGCAATAATATCCTGCGAAATAATTAGATTTAAGAAGATAACTTAAGAATAATTGACATAAATATATCATTTTAGACTAATATCGGATTGAATTCGTAGTATCTATGTAGTACAATTTTCTTTGTCGCCAAAAATATCGGGGTGTAGCGCAGCTGGTAGCGCGCTTGGTTTGGGACCAAGATGCCGGGGGTTCAAGTCCTCTCACCCCGACCATAGACAGCCATTTGGAGTTAGTGCTCTGGATGGCTGTTTTTGCTGTATGTGGAGTTTTGAAAGGTATTATATAAATCACAAAAAAAATTTAACATTGAATAATTTGTATTTCGTGATATTATATTGAGGAAATTTATGAAAAAAATTAGGATAGTTTTTTATATAAAAAGACAATCAAGACATTAATGGAGTTGTTGTAATGAGGATTGTGTTTATTGTGGCTGTTGGCTTTGCCCTGGACATGATGTTGGGAGATCCCCGCTGGCTTCCTCATCCGATATGTCTTATAGGAAAGTTGATTGCCTGGCTTGAGAAAAAAATACGTGCTGCCGTAAAAAGCGATTTATGTGGAGGTGTGCTGCTGGCTGTAATTGTGCTGGCCTGTTGTTATTGTGTTCCTTTTTTTATTTTATTTGCATCAGGAAAAGTAAGCAGTTATTTTTCCTTGGCATTGGAAACGTTGTTCTGTTATACGATATTTGCGGCAAGATCCTTAAAAACCGAGAGCATGAAGGTCTATTACCCACTGGTAAAAGGAGAAAAGGACGAGGCGAAGAAATTTTTGTCATACATAGTGGGACGTGATACCGGAAAGCTTGACGAAAGCGGTATTATTAAGGCAACGGTGGAAACTGTTGCCGAAAATACTACGGATGGAGTTGTCGCACCTTTGCTTTTCATGGTTATTGGGGGAGCTCCGCTTGCTTTTTTATATAAAGGGATTAACACAATGGATTCCATGATAGGGTATAAGAATGAAAAATACATAAGGTTCGGGAAATTTGCTGCCCGGCTTGATGATGCTGCAAACTATATACCTGCAAGAATTTCAGCTTTTTTTATGATTATTTCGAGTGCTATAATTGGCCTTGATTACAAAAATGCTTTTAAAATATATCTTCGGGACAGAAAAAACCATAAAAGTCCCAACTCTGCGCAAACAGAGTCTGTGTGTGCGGGAGCTCTGAATATTCAGCTGGCAGGCAATGCCTATTATTTCGGAGAGTTTGTCCAGAAACCGACCATAGGTGATGGCAATAGGAAAATAGAACCTGGAGATATTATTCTTGCAAACAGGCTGATGTATATGACTTCGATTTTGACGGTTATTGTCGCTTTGACTGTAAGGGGGGTGCTTTGGTGGATTATGTAGCGGAACACGGCGGAGATGTATATTCCTATATTGAGAATAAAGGGTTAAAGCCGCTTGATTATTCGGCAAATACAAATCCTTTGGGGATGCCGGAAAACGTAAAAAAAGCGCTGGTTGAGAATATTGACAACTACGGCTTTTATCCGGATATTCATTGCCGAAAGCTGAAACAGGCAGTAAGTGTTTATGAAGATACGGATCCGGAGTATTTTCTGTTTGGAAACGGTGCGGCAGACATAATTTTCAGGCTTTGCTATGCCTTAAAGCCTAAAGCTGCACTGCTTTTGGCACCGACATTTTCGGAATACGAGCAGGCGCTTTTGAATGTTGAGTGTGGGATTGAGTATTACAATTTAAATAAGGACAGCAATTTTACTGTTGAGGCTGATATATTAGATAAAATAGGCGGCAAAGATATCGTCTTTATTTGCAATCCCAATAACCCTACGGGAATGTTGACAGATAAGGAATTGCTTGTTAAAATCTCTGAAAAATGCCTTAATGAAAACTGCTATGTGGTGATAGACGAATGCTTCATGGATTTTGTAAGAGGACACAGAGAACACAGCTTTATAGAGTATTTGGAGAAATTCGAAAATGTTATTATCCTTAAGGCATTTACAAAAATATTTGCAATGGCAGGACTCAGGCTTGGATATTGCTTATGCTGCAATAAGGAAACGGTATCGAAAATCAAAAAGGCAGAGCAGCCCTGGAGTGTATCTGTTCCGGCACAAATAGCAGGCATTGCGGCACTGGGCAATAGGAATTACTTGACAGAGACTGTAAGGGTTATAGAAAAGGAAAGAGAATATTTGACAGTAAACTTAAGAAAGGCCGGCTTTACAGTGTTTGAAAGTCATGCCAACTTTATTTTATTTAAAGCAGGGGTAACAGATTTATATGACAGGCTTTACAAAAGGGGTATTTTAGTCAGAAAGTGCGGAAATTTCAGAGGGCTTGACGATACCTACTACCGAATAGCGGTCAAGTGCCGGGAAGATAACGAAAGACTATTGGGTGCAGTAAGAGAGGTGCTGGACAATGGCTAAATCAATAATGATACAGGGGACAACCTCAAATGCAGGGAAAAGCCTTATAACGGCAGGGTTATGCCGCGTTCTGGCAGATGATGGATATAAGGTGGCTCCCTTCAAGTCGCAGAATATGGCACTAAATTCTTTTATCACAGACGATGGGCTGGAGATGGGCAGAGCTCAGGTTGTACAGGCTGAAGCTGCATATAAAAAGCCCGATGTCAGAATGAATCCCATCTTATTGAAGCCCACAAGTGACAGAGGCTCACAGGTCATCATAAAGGGTGAGGTTGCGGGCAATATGGATGCTATGGATTATTATAAGAATAAAGCAAGGTATATACCCCAAATAATGGAAAGCTATAACTCTCTTGCTGCCGAAAATGACATTATTGTGATTGAAGGTGCAGGCAGTCCGGCGGAAATAAACCTTAGAGAAAATGATATAGTGAATATGGGCATGGCGAGGATGGCAAAGGCTCCCGTTCTGATTGTTGGAGATATTGACAGAGGAGGAGTTTTTGCTTCGTTGTATGGAACTTACATGCTGCAGGATGAAATCGACAAAAAGTATATTAAAGGGAATATAATCAATAAATTCAGGGGTGATGTAAAGATCCTTGAGCCGGGACTTAAAATGCTGGAAGAACTTGTTCCGGTGCCTACGGTAGGCGTAGTTCCGTATATGGAGCTTTTAATTGATGACGAAGACAGCCTTTCTGAAGTGTTTGCAAATAACAGAGCATCAGCTGACATTGATATTGCTATAGTAAAATTTCCCAGAATCTCAAATTTCACAGATTTCAATGCATTCGAGTTGATTTTGGGGATCAGGGCAAGATATATTTCAAAGGCAAAGGAGTTTGGGTGTCCCGACTTGTTGATTTTGCCGGGAACAAAAAATACTGCAGGGGATATGAAATGGTTGAGAGAAAGCGGCATTGAGACAGAAATTCTGAAATATGCAAGTATGGGAAACCCTGTATTCGGCATTTGCGGCGGATTTCAGATGCTTTGTAAAAGTCTTGAGGATCCGCACAATGTTGAAGGCGGCGGTGAAATAAAAGGCTTGGGACTCATAGATGCCCATACTGTATTTCAAAAGGAAAAGACAAGAACCCGAGTAAGCGGTATTTTTGAAAATGTTGAGGGTATTTTTTCAGAGCTCAATGGAAAGAGCTTCGAAGGCTATGAAATACATATGGGAACAACCAGGGCAGAAGGCTTTATGTCGGTACTTGGAAAAATGGACGGTGATAAAAAGACTGACGGACTATGCCGGGGGAATGTTTATGGCAGTTATGTTCACGGGATTTTTGACAGCGAAGAGGTCCTAAAGACCATTATAAAAGCCTTGTATAACAGAAAAGGGCTAAAATACAAAGAAGCTTTAAGCTTTGATATCAAGACACATAAAGAGCGTGAGTATGACAAATTGGCAGTGGAGATACGTAAATCCCTTGATATGAAGTACATATATAAAATTATAAAAGAAGGGATCGATATTTAAAGAGAATCCCTGTTCTTTCCAAAATACACATCATTTCAATTAAATCCTTCAATGAAATAATAATAAAACTGTAATTTTTACAGCTGGACTAAAATTTTTTCACTACTCAATATTAACTACAAAATATATAATATGGATAATTAGCTGCATTATTTACTGAATATTCCTGCAGGGGAATGCAGTAAATAAAAATTAAACTATATAATCTAAGGGGGGAAAAATACTGTGTTAAAAAGATTATCAGTTGTGTTGGTGTCATTGATAGTTACTGTACTTGCAACAGGTATTTTGGGGTGGAATTTGTTTGCAGCAGAAGCAGGGTATGCAGAAGGTGAGAGTCCATATGACCAGCTTGAAATGCCAATAATTGCAATCAATACCGATTCTGAAAGTGAAATCAGTTCTGACGAAGAGTATGCTGAAGCTCAAATCAGTGTAATTAATGCGGAAGGCAGCTGGGAAATTACAAATATGGCTGTGTCAATAAGACTTCGTGGCAGCAGTTCAATGCATGCAGATAAGAAAAGTTACAAAATTAAATTTGAAGAAAAACAGAATTTATTAAATATTGGTGATGGTAAAGGAAAGCCCTGGCTATTGATTGCAAATCATTCCGATCATTCCCTGTTAAGAAACCTTACTGCCTATAATCTGGCTGATAAACTGACCGGTATGAGTTATTCACCAAATTGCCGTTCTATAGAATTATATGTTAACGGTGAATATCAAGGTGTCTATTTACTATGTGAGGATAAAAATGTAAATAAGAACCGTATAGCTATAGAAGAGGCACCGGAGGAAGTTGAAAAAAACGGCTACCTGGTCGAAATGACAAGATATGACGGAGAGAATATTTTTAATGTTGATACAGCCTCCTACGATATCGCAAGCAAATTATCTGAAACTGAGTCGATAAAAGACCAGCAGATTTCTTATATATCCAGCTATATTAGGGAAGCTTACAGTGCATTGAAAAGTGGTAAAATAGAAGATGTAATAAAATACATTGATCTTGATTCGTTAGTTGATATATATATCGGTAATGAAATAGTAAAAAATGTTGATGCGGGTTGGGACAGCTTCTATTTGTACAAAGATGTTGATGGGAAGCTCTGTTTTGGGCCAATGTGGGATTTTGACCTTGCGATGGGTAATGCAAACTGTGTGAAAGGATTTGAGTCCTGGGCAGGATTTAGTCCATATACTGTATTAAATGTTAATGCAAACTCTAATCCGTGGTTCTGCCATGCTCTTTCCTGTGAATGGTTCCGTGAATTGGTAAAAGAACGCTGGAATGAACTTCAGGATGAAATCAATGACATACCGGAAGAAGTTATTAAGGAGGCAGAATCCAATTACAGGTCTTATTGCAGGAATTTTGAGAAGTGGGATATAATGGGGAAACAGACAAATATTACACCTGATGAAATTGTTGCACTCCCGACATATAAAGATCATTATACATATCTGAGCAATTGGTTAGCCAAACGTATAAACTGGTTAACTGAACAATACAATGGTAAAGATTTTATGAACGGGATTTTTGTAAAGGAAGATGGCAAGGAGTTATCTTCAAAATCTAATTTGGTGGAATTAAGTTCAATCCTGGCATTTGGATGCTCAGCCTACGAAGTCTTACCAAGCACAGGAATTACTGTGTCTTTGGATAATGAAAGCACACCCTGGGCACAGGCATGTGCCACCGGATTTATGCTGGAGGAGGGAGCAGAATACGTGCTTTCCTTTGATTATAAATGCAATAAGGAGCTCTCAGTTCCATTTGCTGTTCAAGAAAACCATGAACCCTGGTCACCATATTATTCGGAAGAAGTAAATATGGGTAGTGAGCTTAAGCATTTCGAAGGTACTTTTACAGCTTCGGCAAATGATTCAAACTGCGCACTTGCATTTATATTTGTCGAGGACAGTCTTCGTGGTGCAGTGGTTACTTTTGATAATATGAGTCTTGTAAAAAAATCTTCTGCAACTTTTGAATACGGTGACATAAACGGTGACAGTGCAGTAAATTCTACCGATTTGGCCTTGCTGACAAGGTACATTCTGTGCATAAATAGAAGTTTTGAATATGAGTTCGGTGAAAAAGCTGCAGACGTTAATAAAGACGGTAAAATAAACTCTATAGACTTAGCATTGATAAATAGGTATATCTTAGGGAAGATAACTGCTTTCCCTGCTTAACTTACAGGAATTTTCCAAGGAGGCAGTATGGCTGCAACTGTCTCCTTGGCTTATACTGCTCATGACAAATTTAAACCTTACTTGCTCTGAATTCAGTTGGTGATACACAGGTATATTTTTTGAATATTCTGTAAAAATAATTGGGATCTGTATACCCTACCGCTGAAGATATTTCTTTTGTGCTGCTTTTTGTACGGAGAAGAAGTTCTTTTGCTTTGTTTACTCTTATCTTGTTGATATAATCATTAAAAAACTCTCCCGTTTCATCCTTAAATAACTGTCCAAGATAATTTGGATTGATGTTAAGTTCAATTGCCAGTGTTTTTAAACAGATATCTTCTGAGTAGTTTAACCTGACATAATCTACAACCCTTTTAACAATAGGGTTCATGTTATTATACCTGTTAACAAGAACTGCTACTGTTATCTCCGACATTTCCTTGACAAACTCCCGTATTTCATCTATGTGCTGCATGTTGTATATATCGGACAATCTGCATTCAATTGTTTCAGACAAATCAATTCCATCTAAAACTGACCGTGCAGAGTTTAAAATAAAAAAAAGGATTTCCAAAGCTGTGTTCTGAACAAATGCAGGAGTTATTCCAGCAGCTTCTTTCAGGCGGTCAAAAGCGCTGTCCAGATATGTTGCTAAAGAAGCAGCATTCCTGGTAACTACCAGGCTGTTTATTTCTTCAAAGGATATTATACCTTCTACCTGGGCTTTTGTCTTTAAGCTTGTTTTTTCACCATAATAACGTATACTGTTAAGAGGCATTATAATGGAGTACTGCTGAAGTTCCAAAGCTCTCTTGAAGCTTCTTGGAAATTGATTAATCTCATTTTCAAAACCGCCCACTGTGATAAAAGAGTCTACTTGCAGGGAATCTTTAATACCTGTCATACATTCCGAAAGCGCTGTGCTTAATATTGAGTAATCTTCACTGCAGCCGTTGCAATTTATTATAAAGGCAATATCTCCGAAGGGAGTGCTAAAAACCATACCTAAGTCCTTTTGGGAAATTGTGTCGCTGCAAATTTTCTCTGCAGCTGACAGTATATCCTTCGTTTTATTGACAACGTCACTTTTAGGGCAATGAAGTCTTAAAAGGCAAGCGGCAAAAGGTGTACGGTCAATGTTGATATCCAATAGCAAAGACCTTTCTTTAAGTTCAGCTTCGCTGATTGAGTCAGTTACCCATCTGTAAAGGATATTGCTTCTAATGATCTCAATATCGCTTTGGGAGTATATTTTTTGTTTTGGCTGACTCCGTATTTTGTCAAGAGTATTAATAAGCGTTGAAGACAGTTCCTCAGTGTTTACAGGCTTTATAAGATAATTCTCTATTCCAAGCTTGATTGACTCCTTTAAGTATTGAAAATCATCATATCCGCTTAAAACTATGAACCTTGTGTCAAGTTCCAATTCCTTAATGCTTTTTATAAGCTCCAATCCATTCATTTTAGGCATTTGGATATCTGTAATAAGGATATCTGCCCCAAAATTCCTTACCATTTCGAGAGCTTGACTTCCGTTATAGGCCACACCGCAAACCTCAAGGCCGAAATCTTCCCAGTTGATTATTTGCTTCATTCCTTCAGGAATAGATGGTTCGTCATCAGCAATCAGAACCCTGTACATTTTTCTCCAACTCCTCTATAGTCATTGAGGGTATTCTTAAAGTTACAACAGTCCCCTTAGCTTCGCTGCTTTCAATGCTTACACCATATTTATCACCAAACAGCAGTTTAATTCTTTCGTTGACATTGGATAGTCCGATACTTGAACTGCTTCTTCCATTTAAATTATGAAGGGATACTTTGATTGAGTCAAGCCTTTCCTTACTGATTCCTGTTCCATTATCCATAATATATATATAAATGTCATTACCTTCTTTTACAGACTTTATCAGAAGGCTGTTATCATCACGTTCCATATCGAGTCCATGAAGGATGTAGTTCTCAATCAGTGGCTGTATGGAATGTTTTATAATAGCATAGTTTCGTGTATCATCCTCAATAATAAAATCAAGCTTTATCTTATTCATAAACCTTAAATTAAAAAGCTCAATATACATCTTCGAATGCTTTATTTCCTCATCAATACTGATTATCATTTTATTTTTTATGGAGCTTCTGAATAGATTTGATAACAGATAGATCATATCACCTGCTTCTTTTGCACCTTTAACAAGAGCTTTCATTCTGATAGCTTCAAGAGTATTATATAAAAAGTGAGGGTTTATCTGTGCCTGAAGTGCATTTAACTGGGCATTCTTTTGATGAATTTCAGAAACATATACCTTCCTGATATATTCATTCATATCTGTACACATTCCATTAAAGCTTGAAGCAATTTCACTGATTTCATCTTCCTCATCTTCAATAGGAATTCTTGTTGAAAAGTTACCACTCCTGATATTTTTGATCCCCTCCATCACAGAATTAATACGCCTTGAAAACTTATTCATTACAAAATGTGTAAGGAGAATTGTAAAGATAATGCATACAATTGCTATAATAAAAATGGTACTTTGTGCTTTTGTCGCTTCTTTTTGAATTAATTTTCCTGATATAACAGCAAAAGTCAGAACCCCTGAACTGCTTGAGACTTCAGTGCTGATTACATCATTACCATTATTATCCGAATAATCTGTTGTTGCAGCAGGTTTCATTGCAAGCGGAGTTTCCTTTTCAATACAGGTTCCGGAAGAATCAAAAATAATCTCGTCTTGTGGTGCAAGTATTACTATTCTGCCTTTATAATTGTCTGCAAACCTGGAAAATGCCTTACCTATTCCATCTGTTTTGTAGTCTATGGTTATAATACCTAAAGCTGTCGAAGAAAACACTTCGTTGACCTGATAGGCAATAGAAAAAACTCTGC
>JAAZCB010000281.1 GCA_012513545.1 Clostridiaceae bacterium | reverse complement strand
TTATTTTTCCTTCTTGTTTTAATAAATTCCTTTTCTTTATTTGATTATCCCATGTCTTATCATCAACTTTGATATAATGCATTTCTACTTCGATATTCCTGGACTTTAAGAATTCAATCATGTTCTTTCGATTTTCTTTAGTCCAAGAACCAATATCTAATATTACATTAGTGTTTGCATGAATTATCTCTTGTGCTAGATTAACAAGATAGGTTATACACTTTTCAACTATTTCATTGTGTTTATCTCCAAGTTGTTCATCAAATAAGGATAACATTAGATCATCACAAGATAAAACAACTGCGTTAATTTCTTTCTTTAATTTTTCAGAGTATGTACTTTTTCCACTACAAATTTTGCCACACATAATAATAATTTTCGCCATATTATTTCCCCATAGAATATCATATTAGCAAGTCTTGAAAGCTTAGTACGACTGCACTTTGCTTTCAAGACTTGCGGGTGAGATAGCACTTGGGCTGGAGGATATGGGCAGGATGACCTCATGCTCCTTCTCCATCGAACGTTCTCCATGCTTTGCCCTTTACGCAAATGGACTTGTCAGGAGACGGACCATGACCCACGAAGCAAGAGCAACAGGACGTTGCAGCCTCAAACAAGTTTCTATATTATTTTATATTGGCACTATTCACTATCGATGTGCCTCATGCCTATACCTCCAAAAGGGTTCTTAAATGGTGTTTTTTTTAAATTGCATAACTTTTTATAATACCCATTATCATTGATACATTTAATAAAAACTATAAGTTTCTTACCAAATAGGAGGTATTGCCATGATAAACAATTTATTAAATTCAAAGTCTTAACTGATTGGTCAAAATACTTAGTAAGAAAGTTGTCAAAGTTTTCAAGCACTAATACAGTACCTTCCTTATCCGGAATACTTCTGGAAATATCAGTAGAAAACTTTTCTAAATCTCCTCCACTTATTTTAATCATATAGTCTTTTTCAAAAGCATCAGTATTTAACCATTGATTACAATCTAAATGATAAATGTAAAAATCCTCATCTTCTAGAGCTTTCAGATATTTTTTAAGAACTTCATAATTTTCAAAAAGTTTCAGACTTCCATCCACTAACAGTGAAAACCATGTTCTTTTACATATTAATTCATACTCTTCCCTATCCACACTCTCACTTTCTTTAAAAATACCAATATATAGTATAAGTAGCTAAAATCTTCAAAACAGCACAGTCAAAACACTTTTGTCGGTGTTCCTTAATGAAAAATCACTTTCCATTGACCATTAAAGCATTTCCAAATCGAACTGCGAAGCGAGTATTTCATGTTTTCTCTTGTTTCATGGTGTTTTACTGCTTTATATGTTGCTAATACTACATCTGTTGCCAATATCTTTATATCAAATTCTTTGATTTCGCAGCTAAACTCAATTATTTGTTGTTTTATTAATTTATACTCCAAGGTCTTCACCCTTTCATCAAAAAAGAAAATACTTCCTTTTCATTCATCGAACTGACACCTTGTTCTAATGCTAAGAATGATAATAATATTGTTATTGATTTCTGCGCTTTATGAGTAGCAAACAAGTTGTGATGGCCGTCAAAAACATAGTGAGTAAAAAAAGTGTACTCTATCAGGAAGTCAGGTCCTCAAACTCCCCAAAGCCATGTCTAATATGCAATTTATATATTACTTATTAGCTTTATATTTGCAAGTTCTAAATTTGCCACCAATCCAAAATGTTGCTTCGTAAGTTCGAAACTTCAATAAATAACACTTAGGATCTTCAATTCCATTTTTGAAGAAATTCCTATCACAATCATTATCAAACTTCCTTTTCTCATCCATGTCCGTTACTATTTCTACATTACCAATTAGAGTAACACTATTACCATCAAGATAATAACAAACACTTGCTTTGGTATTGCTTTCAAAATGAGTTGCTTTTCCAGTTAAGTGAGATCTTTTTGATGTCATAAAATAGATTTCAGAAAAACCATTATTTCTTACTTTTGTTATTGCACATACGCGTGGATACCCATTTTCATTAATTGAAGCAAGTGTAACAACCGAACATTTTTCTAATAACTGAGAAGCTTTTTCTTCAATTTCCTTAATTCTTTCTTTTTGAATTTCACTAGCTGTTTTTGCCATTTTCTCACTTCCTTTAATAAACAGATTATAGTTTCTTTATTCATAAATAAGCTTTTACCTTTAAAAACACTTCAAAGACTTACTCTAACAAAAACCCTTGATACGATGTCGAAGCCTGCCTCCCATGTCAAATAACGTTTACATTTGCAAAGTCGATGAGTTGGACCCACGAAGCAAGAGCATTACGGATGATGCGGCCTCAAACAAAGTTTCGTTATCCGCTTACTTCAATTTAATTGGAATAAATGTTTCCATTTGTGCCCAACCCTGAGCCACAATAATTTCGGCAGGCGTAATAATGTGCCCCATAGCATAATGATTAGGCCTTACATCGAGTTCAAAAACTCCTGAAGCTTCGATATACTTTAAAGCTTCTTCATATAGTCTTCCGTTGGTTGCTTCATCACCATCTTTGTATACATAAGTTAAGTAGTAACCGCCTTCAAAATCAATTATTTCATTTCCTCCGTCATTCATATCTTCACTTAATGCCCACATCCATACCATTCCTTGCCTTTCTTCATCAAAATACAAAAAATCTCGTGGTAAAAAACTATCTCTTGCGGATGGTTTGATAGCTGAAAAATACTCGTTAAATTTGCCTAAAATACTATTTGGAGAAAAATCAAAATTTTTGTCTACTCCTGATGATGCTGCCTTAAATGCTGGTAATGATATTATTCTAAACTCCATATTACAGCCTCCCATTATATAAGAATCGGTAATACACAATATTGATATAGACTACTGTGAATAAACTAAATCTTTGAAGCCCTGCTCCTTGGCGCGCTCTGCGCCGATGAATCGATGCGGGCAGGATGACTTCATGCTCCTGCTCTAGAGATCATTCTCCATGATCTGCCCTTTACGCAAATGAACTTGTTGAACTAAACCACTTGCAGCGGTAGCCCGTAATACTTAATCACGTTCATTTATATTAACTATATGCCTACTCCAATTAACAGTAACTTTCTGTAACTATTTTACCACTTCATACCTTATAATCATATCTAATTTTATTATTAAGGATGATGTTCCAAATGCAAAAAATATTACAAAGAATGCTGGTATCAATGGAATTGAATATAATGCGCCCAATTTTCAAGACAAATTTTTTAGTTTTCTAAGTTAGATGCTCCCTTCCTTATATTTGTATATTTGCAATTTACGCACTAAAGTGGATTTCATGCTCAGCAGCAATCTCATTCAGCGTTTTTTCTCCCCTCAAGACCTCGATCACAATTTCGTCTCTTTCCCCTTTTCCATAGCACTATTCTAACTTATTTTTGCCTTTTTGTCTGTCTTGTTTTCTGGCATCATTATAGTGAATCAACTTAATACTTAACATCATATTATGCTTATTAGTTACATCTATCAAGCTTTCAAAAGCAATAATAAATTTTGTTTTCTAAAAAAAGTCATCTATGTTTGCTTTTTCAATTGTTCAATTAACTTTATAAAATACTGTCCAAGCTCGTCAGGCACATCAACCGCCACCATTTCCTCGTATTTTCCATGACCATAGTCATAAAAGAATAAAAACAAAAGCTTTCCGTCT
>JAAZCB010000280.1 GCA_012513545.1 Clostridiaceae bacterium | reverse complement strand
TCAACAGAACAATAGACCAGACAACAACCCTTTATTACCTGTACAACGGGCATGCAGATGTAACAGTACTGATCGATGGAAGCGGAGCTGTCCAGGGAACATACTATTATGATGCCTTCGGCAATATTCTTGAGAGGACCGGGAATGCAGACAATAACATAACCTATGCAGGCTACCAGTATGATAAGTAGACAGAAAAAGTTGAAAACGGCATAGTTGTGCAAACAGGACTGTATTACCTCAATGCGAGGATGTACGACCCAACGATTGCAAGGTTCTTGCAGGAGGATACATATTGGGGTAATGCGGCAGATCCGCTCAGCTTGAATTTGTATACTTACTGCCATAATGAACCTATAATGTATGTAGACCCAACTGGGTACTCAGAAAAATCAGCAATAGATTTACTTGATGAAATAATATCCGCCAAAGAGGTATATGAAAAAGAGCAGGAATGGCGAGACAGCTTATGGTCTGTTGACCCAAGGAGACATACAAGAACAGATGCTCAAAATGAAGCACATAAAACAGCAAATGCTGCACGACAGGCACTAAAAAGTACCGATGCATATGAGAATTCGTATCATAAAGAATTAATTGACGATTATTTAGGCAAAAAAGATGGTGGTACTATGGAGGATGTTATTGAATTAAGGAGAATAATTTATAGTTATAACCATTATGAAAATCAGATTAACCGTATTCAAAATGAAAAGATCAAGAGAACTAGTGATGTAGGAAAAAGTATATCACCTTCCGAATCTCCTTCCATTAAGGGGACGGGTAATGCTCAAATACTTACACCAAGCCAACTAATAATTGACTTTAAAAAAGATTATGAAGGTTTTTCACTCACTTTGTATGATGCTAGTGTAGGCATAGGAAAACCACCTTCAAGCAATCCTGATTGGACGATTGGTTGGGGACACAAGGTATATGCTAATTCTGCAGAATTTAAAGAATTTCAAAATGGCATTACTAAAGAAAAAGCACAAGAGCTATTTGATAAAGATTTGAATAAAATGTTGAACACAACTTTTGTACCAATGTTAAAGAAAAACAATATATATTTAACACAAGGGTAGTTTGATGCGATGTTAGATTTTACTTATCAATTTGGGGAGTATAGTTGGTCAGAAAATGATAAGGAGGCTCGAACAACCATGAGAGATTTCATTAAAAAAGGTGATTATAGTGAAAAAGCAACAAAAGAAGCATTTTCAATGTACATGGGCAGTAAGGCTGCCCGTGGGACTATTGCACGAATGAACGATCGCTACCAAATATTTATGGGATTTGAGAAAGATAAATATATTAGGGAGTATAATTATTCACAATTGAAATAACTCTTATGTGTAAAGTTGGGAAATTTAAACGAAATCGGGGAGGTAAAATTTGTGTTGAATAAGAATTTGAAAATTTTACTAGTTGCTTTTTTTATCATACTTTTAACACATACAACAGGTTGCAATATAATAAAAAACAAAGATTATAAAAATGCAGAAGAAATAAAGGAAACCAAGAGTTCTATTAATTTATCAGAAGCAGATAAGAAGAAGAATGACAATAATTCTAATTTAAGTAATGAAAATATGAAGAAAATCAAAGAATATCATGGGAAATGGGAAGTTGTTAGTTTACTTTATCGTGATCGTGCTAGGTTTTCAAGGGATTCCGATGAATCTGACAGAGAACTTATCGGCAAAAATCTTGTTATTAATGAGGATTTGAGTGTTCTTTTAAATGGTACCGAATATGTTTGTGATACAATAGAAGAATTAAGTTTGTATGATTTTGGAAATAGGTATAATATGATTTGGTCGGAGATAGACTCTTTAGGTGAGAATATTTTAGATATTGGATTAAAAAAACATGAGAATAATTCATATGCTGATTTTGGATTGCTTATAGATGGTCATCAAAATTTATATGTATTTGGCGGAGAATGGTTTAATGACAGAGGCATTTATTCAGTAAAAAAGATAGAATAAACTTTTTAATAGGAATGGATTGTTTTATGGTAGTGAATTCAATGGTAATTAATTGCACTGGTTTCCCGTAACAATTAAAAAACATAATTTTAGATGGCGGTTATCTTCGGATGACCGTCTTTCTTTTTCCCGGTAGCCACAAACATTGGAAAGAACCGTTCCAGTGCTTACTCTTGTTTTCTGGTATCATTATAACATGAGCAGTTACTAGGTTTCTGTACAGGAACGGGTAATAATACATATTAGACAAAAAATAAACCTGTGAAAGAGCATCAAATCTGACACGGGTTTATCTTTATCTATTTTTCGACAACAGGTGACCCATATGCCGGTGTCCGTTTTTCATACTATGTCGATGCCATATGGCGGCATAAATGAATACTTATATGTTCTTGTCAATAATCTTATCAATAGGGCCCAACTTTATTGTACCTTGGGTAAGTGCCTTGAATCCAAGTATTATCAAAATACCACTCTGAAGAATACTTAATACCTTCAAGGCAATAGTATCAATTTTAAGCGGCCAGGAAAGTCTAAACGAAAAGCGAATCCATGACAGAGGAACATTAAGTATATCTAATATATTGTTGCTTATGCTGAATAAAGTTGAAACAATAGTAAAAGCTATTATTATTGTTACTACTTTTACTGCACTCTTTTTTAACCACTCATTCTCTTCAAAGATAAGCACATACCCTGCCAGAATAATTAAGGCAAAATAATTTAACAAGCCTGTGAAATACAACGCTGAACCTAATAAACCAACACTTATACCTAGTTTTGTTTTTTCCATATGCTATCCTCCTAGTATTATAGTATGGGATTGAAATATATAAATTGCACTTACATTTAAAATATAGCATTTTTTTGGGTATATAACAAAAATATTTTTCTTTATTGAAATATTGTTGTAATTTCACTTATAAAAATTTTTGTTATGATTTTATAGCCTGTCAGATGAACCATTGTATTTCCTTCAATGCTAATGCAGTTAGTTTAATGTATAAACTCTTATTCATGTTTTGTTATCGGCATTTTTGATAATTATTTTATGAGTTTTATTTTGGTGTTCAAAAAAACGGTCAAGGACAAAAAAATATCAAGAAACAAAGCAACCATAACATAATAATACACTGATTAAGATGGCTCTAAAACCTGCCTGAATGTGGATAGAAGAGGAATTTGAGAAACACTGTACCAGAAATCCCCGAGCTTTTTTTAAAAGTCGATAAATCGTTTCAGTGAGAAAAAGGTAAGAGTTGGTCTTGAAATAAGTTTGGAATTGATGTAGAGTTTATTATATACAAGTTCTCTAATAAAAAAAATAAATTGTGAGGCGAATCCAATTGGCTTTTTCAAGTCTTGTCTTTTTATGCGTTTTTTTACCTGTAAACATTTTTTTATATTATTTAATCAATAACAATTCTTACAAAAATGCAGTGCTTATTGTATCATCCCTGGCCTTTTATGCATGGGGAGAACCCATATGGATTTTGGTTCTGGTTTTAAATGCATTCTTCAATTATTTCGTCGGAGTATCCATTGAAAAAAGCAAGGGTAAGCGTAAATGCAAAAGAGTAGTTACTTTAGCTGTCATAGTAAATGTTTTAGTTTTGGGGTTTTTTAAGCTTTTCGGTTTTTTTGCTGAAAATATAAATGCACTGTTTGGTTTTAATATACCAATCATAAGTATAGGCCTTCCCATTGGAATATCCTTTTACACCTTCAAATCAATTTCCTACATAGTGGATGTGTATAGGGGAGAGGTACAGGCTCAAAAATCCCCCTTCAAGTTTTTATTATATGTTTCGCTTTTTCATCATCTTATGGCGGGTCCTATTGTTCGATATAAGGATTTTGAGCAAAATATTGAGCACAAGGCACTTTGCTTTGAGGGGTTCAATAATGGCATAAGTCGTTTTATTATAGGTCTCGGAAAGAAAGTTATTATTGCTAATCAAGCAAATGAGTTTTCAAAGGCTTTTCTTGATATGGATTATTCCAGGCTTCCGGTATTGGGTGCGTGGGCAGGAATTCTATTATTTGCAATAGAAATTTACTTCGATTTTTCAGGTTATTCAGACATGGCAATAGGTCTGGGTAAAATGTATGGCTTTAATTATATGGAAAACTTCAATTATCCCTATATAGCCAAGTCTGTTACTGAATTCTGGCGAAGATGGCATATATCCCTGACTTCGTTTTTCAAGGACTATGTCTATATTCCACTTGGAGGCAACAGGAAATTTCATGTGAGGAATATGCTGGTAGTGTGGCTGCTCACAGGTCTATGGCATGGCGCCAGCTGGAACTTTGTTATTTGGGGATTGTATTTCTTTATGCTGCTGGTGTTTGAAAAGTTTGTTATGTTAAAGATTGGAAAGAAAATACCTGGGGTTATATGGAGACTTTATTTTGTTGTAGCAGTACTTGTAGGTTGGGTATTTTTCTATCATTCCAGCATAAGTAAGGGTCTTTACTTCCTGGGGATTATGTTTGGGATTAATGCTTCATCCTGGTCTAGTCCCGAGATTGGAATTTTCCTTAATAGTTATATGATATTCATTGCGATTGCGCTTATTGGTTGTACGCCGATTGTGAAAACTGTTTTCGGGAGTATAAAAGGAAGCTTGGAGAAGAAACATATTGGAATTTATTCTGTTGCTCAGTTAATAAAATCGACAGTAAACATAGCAGTGTTCATTGTGTCAATTATTTTACTTGTTGGTCAATCGTACAGCCCTTTCCTTTACTTTAAGTTTTAGGAGCGGTTTTATTAACTATAGTATGATGGAGGAATTTTACTATGAAGAAGTTACAATTAGATGCAATAGCATTTTTGTTAATTATTGTGGTTTTGTGCGCTGCTAATTTTATTAATGTAAACAAACCGGAGATCTCCGAAATGGAAAACAGGGCATTAAAGAAAAAGCCAGAGCTTAAGATATCGGCACTTTTTGATGGCAGCTATTTTCGCGACTACACTGAATACTATAATGATACCTTTATTTTAAGGGACAGGTTCTTAAAAATCAGCAATGACATTCAACAAATGTTGTTTATAAAGGATACGGATGTTAAAATAATTATTTCGGACAAGTCCAAAGAATATAGTAATATACCTGAACCTAAAGCCACGGATGATAATAATGAAAAAAATCCCGAGAACACGCCAGAGAATATATCATCAGCCGCTACACCAGAACCTTCGAAGAAACCCTATAACGAAGGCGACGGTGTTGGCTATTGGCTTGTCATCGATGGTAAAGCTGTAGAGCTTTTCAAGTTTAATAGGGATAATTTTGATTTTTATGCTCAGGTTCTTAATGAATGCAAAGAGAAAATTGGTAGCAAAATACCCATTTATTCATTGATTGCACCCACAAACAGTGAATTTGTAAAGCTTAGGAAGTATAAGGGAATAACAGACTCCCAGAACTACGCAATAGAATATCTTGAATCTAAATTAAACGACGGAATCACCACAGTTAATACTTATGATGTACTAAACCAGCATAAGGAGGAATACATATATTTCGGGAGTGACCATCACTGGACGGCATTAGGCGCTTATTATGCTTATACAACCTTTATGCAAACAAAGGGGGAGGAGCCAATACCTCTGGAAGAATACAAAATGGTTAAAATAGATAATTTTTTAGGAAGCACCTATGCTAAAACCAGGGACAAGAGCATTGAAAAGAATCCTGACACCATAAATGCTTATTTGCCGTTTGTTGGTTACAAATACGAGAAGCATCGCTATAATGCATGTAATGAAGCTGATATAATTGACATGAAGTACGCAGATACGAAGCTGGACAAGTATCTGGTATTTCTAAGTGCCGGGGATGCAACCTGGGCAAAGATCAGTACCGAAAATAAAAACGGCAAAAAACTACTGGTAATAAAGGATTCATATGGAAATAGCTTTGTGCCATTCCTGTTACCGCATTATGAAGAAATATATGTTATTGATCCAAGATTTTATGATTTCAATACGGCTGAAAAGAATATCTCTGATTTTATTGAATCAAAAGGAATAAATGAAGTCCTTTTTGTAAATTACATGGAAAATATAAATTACAGAGAATTCATGCTCAGCCTGAAAGGCTTGATAGAAAACAGCGAAATAAATTAAATTTGCTCTTCTAAAACAGGCTTTGCTGCACTATCACTTTTTTTTCATAACCACCATAAGTGATGCGTATATTATAAGTTCTTCTATATATCTGTCTTATTAATTCTAAAAATCAGACTTTTTTCGATATCAATCTGTATGATATAATATAGAAACTGCTTTTTTAGACTGGTGATATGGAGATGTAATTTTTATGGAAACATACATTTTTATAACAATACTGTTTTTCCTAATAATTTTTCTGGATATCCTAAATAAAATAAATCTCACCAATAAAGCCTTCATGAGCGTACTTTTGCCAATTATGCCGCACACAATACTGATTGCTGCTTATATTTCAAATATGCAGTTTTTTATTTCTCCAAAGTACCTGACTGTAATTTATCTGTTATTTGCAATCTACATATGGACAAAAGTCAGTATATCACCTTATTCAAAAAAGCAGATAGATGATTTTCGAGTAAATGTTTTAATGAGTGGACGAAGACTTATACTGTATAGTTTATACTCCGGAATAATACAAATTCCATTATACATTCTTATAAACCAGTATCTGAAAAGATCAATACCTATGCAGGTTTTTGTGGCGGATATTATATTGACAGCTGTATTTTTGTTTGGTTTATATACAAATGGCATACTCCGTATTATAATATCTTCAAAACAGCTGAACGTTATAAAAAAAATTCTGTTGCTGATGTATATGTGGATTCCAGTTGTAAACCTGTTTTTTATAGTATATTTAGGAAATGTAGCCAAGGCCGAGTATGAACGCGAGTTGCATAGGATTATAAACAGGAACGAGAGAATAGACTCTAAAATATGTAAAACCAGGTATCCCATTTTAATGCTGCATGGAATGGGCTTTAGGGATTTTAAGTACTTTAATTATTGGGGGAGAATACCCCGTGAGCTGAAACGGCATGGTGCAACCATATATTACGGCAATCATGAAGCCTGGGCTACTATTGAAGATAATGCTGAATTTCTCAAGCAAAGAATTATAGAGATTATTGATAATGAAGGATGCGAAAAGGTAAACATTATTGCTCATTCAAGGGGAGGGCTAGACGCTCGTTACATGATAAGTATCCTTGGAATGTCTGAGCATGTTGCGTCTCTTACAACTATTTCTACGCCGCATCATGGATCAAAAATAGTTGACATTGTATATAAACTACCTGAGCCTCTCATAAATTTGATTGGAAACAGCTTAAATAAAAATGCCAAAATGATGGGAGATAAAAGATCTGATATATTTGCTTCAAGCCGGCAGCTTTCAGTTAGCAGTTGCGAAGAATTCAACAAAATGGTGATAAATTCTGAAAAAGTCTATTATCAAAGCTTTGCAGCTGTGATGAATAACATATTCAGCGACTATATTCTTACAATTCCAAATCTCCTGCTTAGGTTTGCAGAAGGCAAAAATGACGGATTAGTATCTGTTGAATCTTCAAAATGGGGAGAGTTCAAGGGTGTATTGTCTACTAAACACAGCAGGGGTATTTCACATGGGGATGTAATAGACCTTCGAAGGAATGACTACGAAGGATTTGACGCAAGAGAAAAATATATTGAAATCGTATCTGAGCTTAAAAAATTGGGGTTTTAATGTGGGACGAGGGGACTTGTTTTCTCGTCCTGCCGGTTAATAATCAAGTATGAAGGAAAAATCAACTGCCTCAAGTCGCAAGTGAAATGTCCTTTTTTTATCGAAGCAGACATCCTTACTGTAATTGCTGTTATCGCTGCGATATTTATTGTAACGGCATATTCATTTTTGTCAAATACTTATCAAACTCTTTCCATTAAATTTTTCATTACCATATAAACGGCATCTCTTGCTGTTTTGTCATTGAAAAGGCAGTTGCATATTTCACATGGATTGTTGAAGGAGAGCTCTGACAACTCAGGCAAATAATCTGAGGCCAGTTTTAATAATCCAAGAGGTCCTAAGGTAGCCAAAAGATTGAAGATGAGATTGCTGTGCATTTGTGAAAGCATATCCTGAAAATTGTTTTCAGGATATTTGCCTGCCAGACGTGCTCTGTCACCGAAGCCGCAACAAGGATACAGCTCTCCTGAGGGGCTAATTGCAGGAAACTTTATAATTTTACTGCAGCCTCCCGACATGCTAATAGGGCTGAAACTTAAGCTCTCTTTCTCAAGCCCGTTTAATTTTTTGAAGCGGCCTTCATTTAAGGGTATCAAGCTTTGAACAAGTATGCTGTTTTTATACTCTGACAAACCTAGCAATAAAAGTGCATTATCGGCTTTGATTTTACAATGGTTGTATTCAACAGTTTTTATTGTCACTTTAAGCTTTAGCTCGCAAGCAGCCTTAACAGCATTCTTAATATGTTCCACATCTATATATTCCAGATGATAATCATCAAAGCTCGTTACGAAGTTGGCAAGCCCGAGGTTTCTAAGATCTGATAACGTGGTAAAGGCAGTTTTGTAATCGCAAGCC
>JAAZCB010000032.1 GCA_012513545.1 Clostridiaceae bacterium | reverse complement strand
TCCTGCCCAAAATGCAAGAGCAGGCATATCAGAAGCTTCGGATCAGGTACCCAGAAAATAGAAGAAGAGCTTCTGAAACAGTTTTCAAACTGTACTGTTTTGAGAATGGATATTGATACTACCACGTATAAGAATTCACATGAAGAGATACTTGGAAAATTCCGTGACAACAATGTTAATATTTTAGTGGGAACACAGATGATAGCCAAGGGGCATGATTTCCCCAGAGTTACGTTGGTGGGAGTGCTTGCGGCTGACAGTCTTTTGAACACAGGTGATTACAGGGCAACTGAGAGAACTTTTCAGTTGATAACACAGGTGGCGGGACGTGCAGGAAGAGGTGAGCTTTCGGGAAGAGTATTTATTCAGACATATAATACCGAGAACTTCAGCATAATAACAGCCTGCAATCAGGATTATGCATCATTTTACAGGCAGGAAATAATGCTGAGAAAAAGGCTTATGTATCCGCCTTTTACAAACCTGGCATGTGTAATAATAAGCGGTGTCAACGACAGATTGACACTTAGTACTTCGGTAAATATGAAGAAACAGATGGAAAAGCATCTTTGCGAAGCTGAAAATGTCCAGATATTAGGTCCTTCCAGAGCTCCGGTGTCTAAAATAAAAAACAGGTACAGGTGGAGAATTATCATAAAATGTAAGGATATGGATATACTATTGGGTGTATTAACTAATGTTACGGATACGTTTTATTCAAAAGCAGGGGAACATTCTGTTAACTTAAGTGTGGATATTAATCCTGTCAATATGTTATAATAAACTTTATAAGCTTATTTAGATTATTTGTTAATTGCGTAAGCCTTTTTTGGGGTATATGTATTAATGGATTGACCGTATAATAAATGTTTGGGGGAAAGGTTATGGCTATCAGGAATATTAGGAAGGACAATGATGAAGTATTAAGAAAAGTGTGTAAACAGGTTGAGGTTATAGATGAAAGGGTATTGTCCCTGCTAAAGGATATGGCTGATACCATGTACGATGCTAATGGAGTAGGACTTGCAGCCCCTCAGGTGGGTATATTGAAAAGGCTTGTTGTGATTGATACAGGTGACGGGTTGCTTGAGCTTATTAATCCCAAAATAGTTAGTGAAGAAGGAGAAATAGCAGATTTCGAAGGCTGTCTCAGTTTGCCGGGACTTACAGGTGAAGTTGTAAGGCCTGAGAAGGTTGTGGTTGAAGCCAAAAATACAAAAGGTGAAGATATTGTAATTGAAGGCAGGGAGCTTTTGGCAAGAGCCTTATGCCATGAGATTGATCATTTGAACGGTATTGTTTTTACTGATAAGGCTGAAAGGCTTGTTGACAAAGAAGAGTTGGAAAATAGAAGAAAGAAGTAAACTATGTATTATGAAGTCCATTTATAATAATACGTTTCAAATAATGAATGAAATTAAAAATTCTTGCAAGAGGTGACATAATTGAGGATTGTTTTTATGGGTACGCCTGAATTTGCAGTACCCAGTTTAGATATGATGGTTAAAGAGGGGTATGACATTGCAGCAGTTGTTACTCAGCCGGATAAGCCCAAAGGAAGAGGAAATAAGCTATCTATGCCGCCGGTAAAGGAATATGCGGTTTCAAAGGGCATACAGGTCCTTCAGCCTGAAAAGGTCAGAGTACAGGAATTTTTTGAAAAACTTAAGGATTTGAAACCTGATTTGCTGGTGACAGCAGCTTATGGCAGGATACTTCCAAAGGATGTCCTTGATATTCCTCCTTTAGGATGTATTAATGTCCATGGTTCCCTCCTTCCGAAATACAGGGGGGCAGCTCCCATTCACTGGTCAATAATAAATGGTGATAAAACCACCGGCATAACAACAATGTTTTCAGATAATGGGATGGACACCGGGGATATGCTTCTTAAGGGCGAAATAGAAATAACTGAGGATATGACAACGGGAATACTTCATGACAAATTGGCTATTTTAGGTGCAGAGGTTCTTAAGGAAACATTATTAAGGCTTAAGGAAGGGGCCCTTCAAAGGATTCCTCAGGCTGATTCTGAGGCTACGTATGCTCCAATGATGAAAAAAGAAGTGGGGCTGATTGATTGGTCAAAATCAGCAAGGGAGATCCATAACCTGGTAAGGGGGACAAATCCCTGGCCGGGTGCTTATACATACTACAAAGGGGATAAGATGAAAGTGTGGTTGACTGAGGTTGCGGATGAAAAACAGCAGGGCTGTGTTCCCGGAACTATTCTTAAGGTGTGCAGCGATGGTTTTCATATAGCTTGCGGGAAGGGTACTATTGATATTAAAGAAGTTCAGTTTGACTGTTGCAGGAGAATGTGTATCGGAGACTACATATGTGGACATACAATAGATGAAGGTGAGAAACTTGAGTAGGGATTTAAAAAAATTTATTATGTTCGCTGGATTCCTTATATTGGTTTTTCTGGCTGTACTTACGTTTTTTGGCCTCTTTTACAGGTATTCAACAATAAATACATATAACCTTATATTATTAATTCTCATACTGTTGACAATAATAATAACAGTGTTTTGTACCATCTGTACGCTAACTGTATTATATGTATATAAAAGAAAAAAGGCTAACTGGCTGTTCTTAAGGATGGCAGGAGCTGGAATTAAGCTGTTATTGCCAGTTTTAGTTTTATTATCAGGAATTTTTAAAAGCAATAAGGATGATATCAGAAGGTTTTATATTGACTTTAATAACTTAATGATGAGTATGTCAACAAGGAAATATAAACCTGAAGAAATAATTGTTCTGCTTCCGCACTGCCTCCAGTATTCGGAGTGTACGAATAAAATTACAAATGACATAGACAACTGCAAAAGGTGCGGAGCTTGTACGATAGGAGATATTGCAGAGATTTGCAGCAATAGGAAGATTAAGGTTCAGGTTGTTACAGGCGGGACTTCGGCCAGGAACATTATTTACAAAACAAAGCCCGGGATTATTCTTGCTGTTGCTTGCGAAAGGGATCTTACCAGCGGTATAATTGATGTGGGTAAAATCAAGGTGGTTGGATTAATTAACGAAAGGCCTAATGGTCCATGTTTTAATACCAGGGTTGATATTGAGAAGCTAAAAACAGCACTTGACAACATTATGGAATGAAATACAGCATGGTTATCATATGGATGTGTTTAAATTAAAGGAGGTTGTTTATGTTGGGCAATTATTTATATGGATTTGACATCTATTATTTGGTGCTGGTAGTTCCAGCACTGTTACTTTCGCTTTATGCCCAGACCAGAGTTAAAAGTACTTATGCAAAGTACAGCAGAATAGCTAATAAGAAGGGACTTACAGGTGCAGAGATTGCCAAAGCAATTCTTGAAAGGAACGGTCTTTATGATGTCCGTATAGAGCCTGTTGCCGGGGAACTGACAGACCACTATGATCCTAGAACAAAGGTTGTAAGATTGTCTCAGGGGGTTTATGGGAGTAATTCTGTTGCTGCCATCGGTGTTGCCGCACATGAAACGGGTCATGCCATACAGCATGGTGAAAGCTATGGTCCGCTTGTTTTAAGGAGCACTCTTGTTCCTGTGGCTGGTATAGGATCGTCCTTAGGTTTTCCTCTTGCAATTGCAGGTATTTTTCTTAGTTTCGGACCATTGGTAACTGTAGGGATATTGCTATACACCGTTGCTGTATTGTTTTACGTGATAACTCTTCCGGTTGAGTTTAATGCAAGCAGTAGAGCTATACGTACGCTTGAAGACACTGGTATACTCGACTATGATGAAATAGATCCGGCCAAAAAGGTATTATCTGCGGCAGCAATGACGTATGTGGCTTCAGCTGCTGTTGCGCTGGCTAACCTACTGAGACTTATACTTTTATCCAATAGAAGAAGGGATTAATGATGGCTGTTGATTTTTCAAGGGAAACTGCACTAAAAATTTTATATGATATTGATAAAAGAGGAGCATACTCCAATATTTCAATTAACAAGTATTTTTCGGGGCAGGAGTTCAGGGATATAGACAAGGCATTTATAACTGAAATGGTATATGGAACTTTGAAGTGGAGGCTTACAATCGATTACATTATTCAAAAGTTTTCCTCCGTCAAAATAAAGAAGCTTTCACCATGGATATTGAATATTATACGTTTGGGTATTTACCAGCTTGTTTTTACCGACAGGATACCCGAATCTGCTGCATGCAATGAAAGTGTCCAGCTAGCAAAAAGGTACGGACATTCTGCCAGCAGCAGGTATGTTAATGCAGTTTTAAGAAATGTTGCAAGAAGTATAACGGGTCTTGATTACCCGGATAAATCAGATATTATAAATTATCTTTCCGTTAAATACTCACACCCTGAGTGGATGGTCAAACAGTGGGTGGAGAGGTTTGGAGAGGAATTTACGGAAGGTCTTTTAATAAGTAACAATGAAATACCAGCTTTTTCTGTAAGGGTGAATACCTTGAAAACATCCGTGGAGGAGCTTGTTGGTGAGCTCTCAAGTCAAGGATTTGTTTTAGGAAGGGGCAGGTATGTTGATGAGGCAGTGATAATTGAAAATCCTTCTTCAGTATTAAAATCCAATGCGTTTCAAAAAGGTTTTTTTCAGGTTCAGGATGAAAGCTCAATGCTTGTCGGAAAAGTGCTCGACCCTAAACCGGGAGAGTTTGTTGTTGATGTATGCAGCGCACCTGGTGGAAAGTCCACTCATATAGCCCAGATAATG
>JAAZCB010000279.1 GCA_012513545.1 Clostridiaceae bacterium | reverse complement strand
ATATCTAAAATATATCTTCTCATTAAAGCATAGTCTGTGGAGTTAATACTTCCATCACTGTTAACATCAGCATTTGCCAAAGCTTCTCCTGTGAGTTCAGTAAGTCCAAGTATATGTCTTTTCATAATTGAATAGTCCGTTGAGTTTACTTTGCCGTCATCATTCAGATCTCCAAGAGTTCCAACAGGTTGACCTCCTCCAAATGTAAACCAGTCAACATTTACAGGTCCTGAAAATACCAGATACAGGTCATTTACTCCCGAGACACCACTAACATCGCAGGTTTGCTCCTGATATATACCCCAATCTCCTGTCACTGCCACCGGTAATTTACCTATAAGAGTTCCTGTCGGACTATTTAAACGTAGTTCAATATTGCCGGACAAAGCACTTGCGACTAAAGCCTTGAAGGATGTTGCCCCACTTTTAAAGTCAATATTTTTGTATACTGCATAATTGCCACTTTCTATATACCCTATTCCATTTCCATCATCTGTCGGTATTTTTTGCATAGTAGAAGACTCTATACTTGTATAATTTTCAGCCTCCAACCTGGCAAAAGCACTTTTCTTATCCGGATTTGTACTGGATGTTGTAGGCGTAGGAACAGGAGAAGTTGAAGGAGAAGGAGAAGTCGGAGTTGAACCTGAGTTAAACTTCCACGAACTAAACCCGAATAAATTGCTGCCATTACCTGTAAATTTAAAGAATAAATCATGAACGCCAGTAACATTATTAACGGTACAGGTTTTCGTTGTCCACTTCTGCGAGCCGCCAGTTCCCTGCACACTACAAGTCCCAACTAAAGTTCCAGTCGAACTGTCAAGCCTAATTTCAATATTTCCACCGTTTGAACCACTTGCTACTCTAGCTTCAAAATCTGTTGCTCCACCAGTGCCAAAATCAACACCCTTAACTTGAATCCAGTCGCCATTATCTATGTACGAAACATTACGTCCTCCTTCGCTGCAATCTTCAGTTTCAGTTCCGTATTCCTTATACATGCTTACCGCAGTATTCTTAACGTAAGGATCTACATATTTAAGCTGTTTTAATCCGTCTTCCGTCGGAACCACTTGCTTAATTGTACCGTCAGAATTGAAAAACATCTGGTCTATAGCTACATTTCTTTGATAATTTGAATCTACTCTACGTTGTTTTGCTAAATTCCTGTTGTGATATACACAATACCAGTTACCATTAAATTCCAAAGTAACATGATGATTATTATTATTATCGTTATCGGGAGGCTGAGGCAATATAACCCCTTTATATGAAAAACCTGATGTAGGGCTGTCACTCATCATATACTCAATCTTGGATGCGCCCTGGGTAAAATCGCTGGCATATGAGAAATAATACTTCCCTTTGTATTTATTCATCCATGCAGCTTCGAAAAAACGAGGAGCACTCATTGATTGGGCAGAGCCGGCAAGGCTTATCATATCACTTCCCAACTTGATAACTCTTATATTGTTTTGGCCGTTTCCTCCAAAATACATGTATGCCTGTCCGTCATCATCAACAAAAACACCCGGGTCAAATAACCACATGTTTGTTGCAGGTTGTACTCCAGAAGTATTTGAGGTTACCAAAGCACGAGGAAGAGGATCCTTGAACGGTCCGGTCGGGCTGTCACTCACTGCTACACCTATACCGTTTCCTCCATTACCATAGTACAGATAAAACTTATTGTTGCGGTATACAATTGAAGGAGCCCAGCAAACAGTTGCCCAGCTTGAATCTCTTTTTGCATTGAAAACTTCTCCGTGGTCGGTCCAGTTCTTCATATCATCAGTTGATATACAGGTAATATCCGGAATATTATACGTCGACTGACCAGGTGTAAGATCCGAATCATGTGAACAATACACATAAAGCCTACCATTGTAAACTACTGCAGTAGGATCTGCTGTATAACGTTGGGTGAAAATCGGATAGTCCGCAAAACTGCTTTGCGGAAAAAGCATAAACATAATGCTGAGAATAAAAATAACTGACCACACCTTGCTGAACTTTCTTAACATAATAACCACTCCTTTAAATTATTTCAAATTATCTATTTTTATAATAATGCTTCTACATATTTTATAATAGTGCTTCTACATAATAATATTCTAAATACCCATATACACCAAAAAGTATAAAGCGGGATAAACTCCTACTTATTCTTCCTTAGTACTTATTCGAAATATATATTTTTTTTAAGTAAGGAATTTATAAATATTTTTTTATTTTTTTTATCTATCCTATCAAGTATTCAGGCAATTGTCACAATTACCACCTACTCAGCCTCAACTTCAATAAAGGTCGCATCTTCCCTGTCAAGCTCGGTAACAATTTCTTGAATATAAAGGTAATAATCCCTATGCCTGATATACATATTAGTAAAATTATATGATTGGAAAGATACTGAATTATTGTCAGCTAAACCTGCTACCTTTTTAAAGGTTGCATCTTTTTTATAGCTGGCCGATCCATCATCTTTCCTAAGAATTACTCTAAAATTCTCATGTTTTAAGTAATATCCCGGAAAATTCTTCGACTCAAAGGAGATGCAATCAGGGTCAGCCAGACCTGAAACCATCTTGAAAAATGAGTCCTCCAGGGGTTTTATCTTTTGAGATATACGAGCTATAAATGATTCATGTCGTATAAATTGTCCTCGATAATTATATGATTCAAATCTCCAAAATATCGGAGTTGAAGGCTTAGTTGGTATCAAGGTTTGTATTGGCTTCGGCGTTGACAATATCTCAGGAAATGAGGTTGTACTCTGAGCTTGAGTATTAACTTTCGTACTATCATCTTCCACTAAATCCTTCTTGACAGTTGCCTTATTATCAAGATCCTGACTATCACCGGCTTTATCAGGCCCCTTTGAAGCGTCTGATTTACCAGGAGGCGTGGCAGTCTCTTCCAGCTTAATCTCATTAGTTTTATAAGGTGAAGGTGTTGGTGCCCCATCATTCTCCACAAGATTGTCTTTTTCTTTATCCTGATTCTCCATAAGGTTGTCTTTTTCTATGTCATTATTCTCCACAAGGTTGTCTTTTTCTTTGTCATCCTTCAATACACCTTTTAACAGTGTCTCGACCTCAATGCTTTTTACCTTTTCTACTGAAAATCTGTTCCTCAAATCCTCATATTTATTGTATAAAACATATCTGCCTGTAGATATTCCCATGCTTTGTGCTTCTTTTCTCTGGTTAATATCAGTTTCTACAATGTATATATTCAGTTTACCGTTTGCCTTATCTTGAATATTCTCCTTCAAGGAGCTCATTATATCCCCAAGTTTTTTCTTTGAGGCTTGATAATCCTTATCGGATTCATCATTCTTGTTGTTTAAAGTGCTTGAAAACAATATATAATCATCTTCAATCCCATCCATTGCAATGTTATCCTTTACTTTGTCCACTACATAATTAACGACTTCTGAAATGCTTGTACTGCCAGGCTTTAATTCTTTAATAAGAAGCTTTGCATCTTCATTTATCGGAACCAGTCTCAGAACACTTCCATTCTCATCAATTTCTATTTCCAGACTGGGATTAATATCAACACCAACATAAGCAAACGTTTTTGGCTCAGGCATAACATTAAATACTCCAAACAGGTTTGAAACAGAAGTTGCTATAAATAGAAGGAGTAAACATGCAGCACTTAACATTATCGTTGTCACAACCGGTCTTTTTCTAACGATTTCTCTTTCTGTAAACTCTATTTCCTTTCCTACATAAAGAGTAGGTTGCCTCTTTATGTAAAAACACTGAAAATCATCAGTTGTAACCACTGCCTTATTTTTTATTACTTGTATTATAATTCCTTGATAGTACATTTTCCACACCCCTGTTCCACTTTTGTAAATATTATGTAGAGTATCGTCCGTTTTAGAATATTATTCCATATGATCATCAAAATAACTTATTAAGATATGCTTTGAAATTCACGTAATCATTCTCAAGTATTATGCACAAGCAAATAATAAATTCCCTGTTTCTTTCAACAGTCTTTGGATGAACATCTATTAATTTTGATAATTCT
>JAAZCB010000031.1 GCA_012513545.1 Clostridiaceae bacterium | reverse complement strand
AAAGGTGGCAGTATTTCCTCCTGAAACAGTTATGATTTCAGGGTTCACGCTTTTTATGCCTTCAAAAATATCTTTTGAGGTTTTGTAGGTGCTGCTGAATACTGTACTGATTCCAACTACATCAACCGAAAATTCAAGCACAAGCTCTATAGTTTCTTTGACAGATAGCTTTTGACTAAAACTGTCTATTATCAGTACTTCATGTTCAGCTTTTATTTGTGCAGCCAGATACTCAAGGCCTAAAGGTTCATCAATACTATGTACATAACGGTTGGAAGCAGGAGGATTTATAAGTGCTATTCTCAAATTAATCCCTCACTTTTAAAATAGTTTTTCAAACCGTAATCAAAGCTTGCCTTTACAGAATCACAGAAATTAGAAATAAATTCTTTGTCCTGTGAGAATAATTGACATCCGCCACAGCACTGGGGAAGCATTGAACAATTCTTACAGAATTGAAGCTCAAGAGGGTTTTTATCATACCACCTTGAGAAGGAATCCTTATTAACAGCAAAATCCGGCCAGTAGGAGCCGACCATTCCCGATGAATCGTGGGCTTCTTCTGCACACACGTGGATTTCACCCCTTGGTGTGAAAACAAACTGATTCATGTTTGCATCACATATATGAGCTTTTGGAAATGGAAGTCTGCCTGTATTTTCAAGGTTTTTTACCGCCTCAAAACCGTTCCAGCCCAGAACATCAAAAATTTCAACCTGAGGATAAGCTTCTCTTATATTTAGGAATTTCGAGATAAGTGTACCTCTTTGGTTAAGGAGCTTTACATTATCAGGTGACGAGTCCCTTAAGGGTGATAAATATGAAAAAAACTTTCTGTTTGTGTACCACTGCCTTTCAATAATATCGCCAGCAATAGCCGGTATGTAATCTATATTTGAAAGATCGGTATTTACCCTTAACTTGACATGTACCTTGTCCATCTGAAGCAGCAGGTCGATGGATTCCATCAGGCTTTTATAACTGCTGCCCAATCGCCTTTTATCATGAATTTCTGACGGTCCGTCAATGGTTATCTGAATTTCTCCGACATCATACTTTTCAAAAAGGTCAAGGAAGTTGGAGAGTTGGGAGCCGTTTGTAGTAATTTGTGAGTACCAGTGCCTTTTTTGGCACTCCTTAAGAATATGCTCTACAAGGCCTTTGTTCTCAACCAGCAGAGGTTCACCGCCAAAAAGCTGTATTACAGGCGGAGTATCTTTTTTATACTCAACCATAGACATTAACTTTTCAATAGAGCTAAAGATACCGTCAATTTTCCCGGTTGTCATTTTAATCCTGTGGCTGTTATTAAGATTGTGCTGCTGCCAGCAGTAGGTACACCTTAAGTTGCAGTCAAAAGTCGTAACAATGACACCTCTTAGGGGTGTATTTCTTCTCTGCTCCTGTAAAATTGCACTGAATATCTGCTGTGTAAGGTATGATTCATCCGTATCATCGTCTATCAGGTATTGCCTTTTATACAGGTATTGTACTACCTCGTTGTGGGAAGGGTCTTTGTTATTATCTAAATAATCCAATTGTTCAACGGAGAAAATATCAACTGCACCAGTCAGCGTATTTACTAAAGCAGATTTGTTTTGGTTAATCTCGACAATATGGTTATATTTGCTTTGTTTCATTTTGGATAACCACCTTTATAAGTATTTAAAAATAGACACTTCCACCCGGCTTTCAAATTACTTGACAGTTACATTCTGTGGTACCGTAACATTGACTTTTGCCTTATTCGCATCAATGTTTTGCTTGAGTGAGTGCTTTAACACATTTACCTTGTTTGCGGCGTTGATTTTTGCGTCTGGATTTGGAATACTTACTGAGGATGCAACACTTGAAACAGGACCTGCTACCGAAGAACCAACAGAAACATCTACACAGCAGTGTTCCGAAGCTAATGCTTTAGGATTTAACTTTTCTCCCTTACGTCCTATAACCTGGCGGATAATTATTTCTAACTGCTCTTTAGATAATGAGATGTTCAAATCAGCCACAGGACTCTCGATAGTGGGCAGATCCGTTTTAACATTGATATCCTTGATCAGATCTTTATTTACTATATTAAGATTTTTTGCTATATTGGTTTTCTTTAGGTCGTTCTTTGGATCAATTTTTTTTGGCATAGATTAATCCTCCTAATTTAAAGTTATTATAGTATCAAACCCCGGGTGGAAGGGAATAGTAAACTAACAGGACAGTATATTCTAATTTTTGCACAATCATACAAATATTAACATGCTTAAATATAAGAAACTTGGTGTATGCTTTATATCGATTGCATAAAACAGGCATATACATAAAATCTCCATTTTTTTCTAAACGGTTGTAAGTATTTTACCACCATATAGAATGCTGAAACATAAAATTAAAATAATATAAAAATATTCCTAATAAACAAGAATAAAGGTGCCACATTTTTTTTGTGGCACCTCGTATTTATTAAATATTCTGTTAATGACTAAGACCCGAGGCTGTTATTTCTGATTAACCGGAAAAACCTCAAGCAGTTCAAGCAAGTATCTTTTCAAAATGGTATAATCGGTAGAATTAATCTTTTTATCGCCATTCAAATCAGCAGCTTCATCCGGAGCACTGAATTCAGTAATGGTACCAAGAATAAATCTTTTCAACAAAGCGTAATCTGTTGAATTGATCTTTCCGTCATCATTCAGGTCACCATGAGTGAATTCAGGAGTTTGTGACGGTTTTATAGTAGGAGTTGGAGCTATTGATGAAGAAGGCGATGGTGATGGTATCTGTGGTTTTGTTCCATCGGGTTCAATACCGCCAACCAAAACTCCGTCATCATAAACACAGATATTATCTGTTTTCTCAGGTGTTCCTGTCCAGTTGTCCTCTTCCTGTCTAAGACCTATATGACTCCAGTCATCCTCTGGATTCCAATTATTCTGCCATGCATAAGTACCTAAGGCAAACTGGTACTTCTTATTGGAATTTGCAATAACAAAGCCTTCCCAGGATATTTCAACATAGTAGATCTTATCCTTGTACAGGTGAGGTCCTGTTAGTTTAGCTTTATAATTGGTTTCGGCCGCTGTCTGGTCATATAGCTGTCTCATTTCTATATTGTTGGGGTCAAGTGAAGTCATTCCTGTAGAATCAAAGTAATATCTGACGGATATGTTTTTTGAAGTCTTTTTAACATCTGAACATACATAAAAGGTTACTTCGGTAGCTTTTGGACCGTCAGCCTGTTTAATGTCGACACAGAAGGCCTCTACCCAGTATTGATTTCCACCCGGATTAGAGCCTGGATCTTCAATTACAGCCTTCGGAGGGAAATCCGGTGTAACTTCCATTGAAGGATCTCCGAAATACCTGTAAAGACCGGCACAAGCGCCAACAAAGGCTGCATTATAGTCTATTGTAACCTCATTATAGATATAGTCTTTAGTTTCGTCTATATGCTGGTCGCTAGAGCCAGGACCTCCGACCAGAGCGCCATAAAGCACATATTTGTGAGTTCCGGGATCTTCGCATTTTGACAAGCCTGATGCAGCCCTGTGATGAGGATATTTTGCGGCGATATCATTGTAACCTACAATATAGCAACGGTTTATGGGATTATCACCCATCAGATAATCCATTTGTGACTTTGCCCATTCACTGTATTTT
>JAAZCB010000278.1 GCA_012513545.1 Clostridiaceae bacterium | reverse complement strand
TTATTAGCATAACTGAAAGAGAAATTGCCACTATATTTATATAACTTATTATAATTAGTTGTGGCATTAAGCATCCATGTTCCGTTAGTATAAATATTACCTTTGAGAGCGAGGTCAAAATAGTCGTTCAGTGCAAAATAATATCCACCCTCTGTAAGAGAATATCCTCTTTGCTGTTCCTGTCCAACTTTCGGTATCAAAATACCCGAAGCTGCCCGTTTGGTCTGGATAGGAAAAAATCCAAAGGGAAGTGCTATTGGCAGAGGTATTCCTTCCAATACCAGGTTGCCCGGGCCTGATATGATCTTCTTGCCGGGGTAGACCTTTGCTTTAGGCAGGTTTATATAAAAATGGGGAGTTTCAGCCTCACATGTTGAATAAGTACTTCTTGAGATGTTCGAGGAACCGTCTTCCAGCAACTTGGTAACCTTGCTTCTTACCAGACCGTCTTCCTGCTTTGTCACAATATTATATGCCAACGCCTTGCGTGACTTAAAATTATATATCAGAGAATCCGATTCAAATTCCTGCGAACCTTCTGAAAACACCGGAGCTCCTATGACCTTGCCCGTACTGTCTTTTCTTCCAGCTGCAAATACAGTATTTGCAGCCATATTGAACACAATAGAATCAGCATTAATTTTTATGTTGCCATAAGTAACTGTGGCGTTTCCCGTAAGGATAGCTTTTTTATTGACCAAATCGTTCTTCTTGTATCCTTCGGAACTGTAAACAACCTGTTTGTCAATAGCTTCAGCAGATGTATCTTTTCTTTTTACCACCAGAGTATCAGAACCGGTAAGGTCTGGAATAAAAAGCGCTGTATCAGGAGATGTCTGTAAATCCTGTGATAATAACGATAAAAACCGGGCTGCCACCAGGAAAACTACAAGCAACCGTTTTTCGTTAAAATAATACAACTTAAATACTATTTTTGTATAGTTTTTGTGCAATGTTGCGATGTCAGGCGCAAAACTAAATAAAAAACACGAACAGAACATGAGCACCACGGTTAAAAACGGCAAACATCGTACCAATTATATGACTCTGCTCATATTGATGATACCGGGCCTTTTTGCTTCAGTGCTTACCTGCTTTTCGCAGAGTCAGTCTACACAAAAAATGTGGACTGTAGTCATTGACGCGGGTCACGGAGGGAAAGATCCCGGAGCCCTGGGCTCAATAAGCAGGGAAAAGAACATCAACCTGGCGATTGCTCTTAAGGCAGGAGAATACATCAAACAGAATGTCAAAAATGTAAAAGTCCTTTATACAAGGAACAATGATGTATTTGTTGAAGTTAAGGAAAGAGCAGAATTTGCCAATAAAAATAAAGCTGACCTGTTTATATCGATACATGCAAACTGGGCAAGCTCAAAAAGCGTAAAAGGTGCCGAAACCTATGTAATGGGGGTAGCAAAAGACCAGGAAAACCTTGAAGTTGCCATGAAGGAAAATGAGGTTATTCTTATGGAGGATGATTATTCAACAAAATATGAGGGATTTGATCCCAAATCACCGGAGTCGTATATCATGTTTGCGCTCATGCAAAATATATTTATCGAACAGAGTACAGAACTTGCTTCTAAAATTCAGGATCAGTTCAGGGATAGAGCCGGAAGGATTGACAGAGGTGTACGACAGGCTGGTTTCTGGGTTTTGTATATGACAACTATGCCGAGTGTTCTGATAGAAACCGGATACATGACAAATCCTGAAGAGGAAAAATACCTTGTATCCAGGGAAGGTCAGGAGTATTTAGCGTCAGCGATATATAGGGCTTGCAGGGATTACATAAACCAGGCTGACAGGAAGAATGGGATCTCAACCGCTGCAACCGAAGAACCAACAGGAAAAGAAAAAATGCCCCCCGAAGTTGCCAGGGAGAATAAGCAGGATGGCAATATAATATTCATGGTCCAGATAGCTGCTTCCTCTACAAGGAAAGACCTAAGGCCAGAAAACTTCAAGGGACTTAAAGATATTTCCGAACTATACTCTGATGGAATATACAAATATGCCATTGGGAACTTCCAGGATTATCTTTCAGCAGTTGATCACAGGAAAAAGATAGTAGATAAATTCCCCGACTCATTTGTGATTGCAGTAAAAGATAACAAAATACTACCTTTACAGGATGTGATGATATTAAAGAACCAGAAGTAAATAACCCGTATTAATGAAAAAGATCTCTAATGAAGTTAAAGTTGGAATAACTGCTCTTATAACTATAATTGTCTTTATATGGCTATATAATTTTCTC
>JAAZCB010000277.1 GCA_012513545.1 Clostridiaceae bacterium | reverse complement strand
AGATCCTGAAAGTTACACTTTGATTAATAATGGCACTCATAATTGTTTGCATATGACTTTTGATTATGTACCCTTCTTTTCAGGAATAGGATATTTTAATATCTTTGGAACAGAAGGCGCTTGGTAAGGTAGATTTTATATTCAGTTTAGCTATCGGTTTAACTGCTGATTGCCAATACCATAATGCTTAAGAAACTGAACAAATAGAATTAAATTTAGCGATTTAAAATGCTCAAAATGAAACTATTAGTTTTAATTTTAAGTGTAATATTGGTTGTTTCGTTAGCATTTAATGTCTATCAGCAAAGTACAATTTCATCGCTGTCAAGTCAAAATAAAAAAGAGGAAATGGCTTCATTATTACTTCATGATGGAGCTAGCATAAATTCAGAATTGCAAAAATTAGATAGCGTTGTATTAGATGCATGTCAAAAATTATCCAGCGCCGGCTTAACTGGAGCAGCAGCTGAACAGATATTAAATGAAATATACACTCAAAATTCAGATATAATCGTAAATGCTGCAACCGCCGATAAAAACGACATTTTACTCGCAGTTCAACCCAGTAATTACAGTGATATAATCGGCGAGGATATAACAGATCAAGAGCAAAACATTGAAATGCACCAAACTATGCGACCTACAGTAAGTAACCTTATCCAGTTGGTAGAGGGATTCCCAGGCATAGTTATGGTTGCACCAGTTTTCAATTCTAATGGGTTATTTATCGGTTCACTAAGTATTGTGTTTCTACCCTACGAGCTTATCCACCCGATTGTTAAAGACTCAGTTCAAGGTATCTACACAATTTATGCTTTACAGAAAAATGGTACATTAATTTATGATGACAGCCCTGAGCAAGGAAAAAATGTATTCACTGACGACGAATACCAAGGATATACTGAACTTCAAGCCTTCATTCATAATGTTGTTAATATGCAGTCAGGTTACGGTACGTATAGTTACTTTGATGATCTTTCACCTTCAAGGCCACTGGTTAACAAGGAAGCATTCTGGACGACCATCGGTATACATAATACAGAATGGCGCTTGGTAATAGCTCACACAGTTTAGGGTTTTGTTATTAGGCTTACTCACTTAACTTCTATCTTCAAACATTTATCTTAACAAAAATAAAACAAAGTCATTTCTCAAGAGCAGTTTTAAGGAACAGTTCCGTTTTCTTCCTTTCTATTTTCTCCTTTTAACCCAAGGCTTTTTAGACTTGGATGGTGCAGAATCATTGGGGGATGATGTCGCCGTCCCAGCCTTAGGGCAAAGTAAATTTGTTGACTATCTTTTCAGGTGTTAATCATAGTGTTGTAGGCTAGTTATTAACTTTTAGTAAATTGAAACGCCGAGTAGATGTTACTCGAATGGATTTCTCGGAAGGGAGTTTACAAACACTTGACATTGCTTTCCACATCTGCTCATTATAGTTTGGACTTTCCGCTCAATTTCGTCGTTATCTACGATTAGTGCTTCTATATTATCCATACAGATGATTGAATTTCCACAATCATCAAGTAAATCTACTTCAACCTTTGTATTCTGCCCAGATATGTACATGTCCAATTGTTCTATGAGTTTAGCCCTATTATTAATTGGTCCCAGTTCGTAAGAGTCTTCCTTAATAGCAATATTCGAAAATGCGCGTAATTTTCCAGCATCAGCATTTTGATAGATGTGTTCATCGTTGACCATATATATTATAACATTCTGGTAGTTATCACCCAAATTCCGCTGAAGTGTTTTGTTCAATGAACCGTAAAAGGACACGTTTTGAATTTTTGGCTCGTCATAATTGTTCATTAGATAGACATTGAAATCATAGTCTCTATATAACTCATAAAAACCAGCAAACATCGGGATATAATTTGTTAGCCCCAAGGTATGCCTAATTTCCTGTGTGGGGTCTATTGAGATATCTTGAAAGTTTTTTCCCTTGTTCGACAGACTCTCTCGGGAAAGTAACCTTCCCTCGGTTAAGATGTCTTCTAGACTATCTAATATTGAATAATGAAAGAAAGGTAGTCTGAAAGTCCTTTTTACCCCAACCTTGTATTAACACTTTTTCCATAGCCAAAGTCGTAAATTCTTTGCACCGTCTTAACGCTCGCTTTATGAAAAGGAATTAACTCAGAGATGAATAAAACTTTTGTCATATCTAACTTAAGCTTTTCACTTTTCAATATTGGTAAGCCCAATTCTTTCGAAATTTCATAAATAGACATTTCGGAAATTAATTTCTTGAGGTGGATGGTAAAAGTATCTGGTTCCAAAAATTTATACAGTTCAATTCTTATTGGTAAATTTTGGAGTTCTTCCTGCATCACAATAATTACAGCTTCTTTATCTAATTTTCCCAAACGGGAACCTAGGGTTGGCATCGCAATGGACATAAGGTTGTCTTCTTTGAAGTTTTGTACGATGTATCTTAAACCATCGAAAACATACTCCCATTTCGAGGGATGATTAAATCCCTTCTTTACAGGGAAATTAAGTATTTTCTTGCCTAACCTATTTGGTCGATTGTAAAGCCAGTATTTCCCCACATTTATCTCACCCTTTTTGCATTTCTCCTT